>JADGOU010000114.1 GCA_017882835.1 Frankiaceae bacterium
CCCACCGCCCGGACGGAATCTGGAGCGCGACGCCGCCGTGGGCGGTGCCAGCGAGCCGCACCGATCGCGACGCCGCGCTGAGCCGCGGCCCGTGAGGGGGCGGACTCCGCCAGCCGGCCGAGGCTGCGGCGCGCGCCGCCTTTGCCGGCTGGCGGCCGAGGCGGCGGTAGCCTGCGACCATGGCCGGCGCTCCGAACCGGGTGTTCATCGCGCGCCTCGCCGGCGTCGCCGTGCTCGATCCCAACGGTGACCGTGTCGGGCGGGTGCGCGATGTTGTGGTGACCCTCCGAATGGCCCGCCAACCGCCGCGGGTGCTGGGGATGGTCGTCGAAGTGCAGCCGCGGCGACGGGTCTTCGTGCCCATGGGCCGGGTCACCTCCATCGACGTCGGCGCTGTGCTGATCACGGGCGCAGTCAACCTGCGCCGGTTCGACAAGCGCCCCGGTGAGACGTTGGTGATCGGTGAGCTGCTGGACCGCCGGGTGCAGCTGGTGGAGGACGGCGTCGACGTACCGGTCGTCGACGTCGGCATGGAGCAGACCCGCACTCGCGACTGGCTGGTGACCCGGGTCGCCGTCAGCGTTGGCGGCGGCAACTTTCGGCGCCGCGGAGAGGTGCGCACCCTCGCCTGGGACGGCGTCACCGGCTTCACCCTGGCCGAGGACGTGCAGGGCGCCGCCAACCTGCTCGCGGCCTTCGACCAGCTGCGCGCCGCCGACCTGGCCAACGTGCTCCACGAGCTGTCCGCCAAGCGCCGCGGCGAGGTGGCCGCGGCACTCGACATCGAACGGCTCGCCGATGTCTTGGAGGAGCTCCCCGAGGACGACCAGATCGAGATCCTGGCCAAACTCTCGGACGAGCGGGCCGGAGACGTGCTAGAGGAGATGGCGCCGGACGACGCGGCGGACCTGCTCAACGAGCTGCCGGCCGACGAGCGCGAACGGCTGCTGGAGCTGATGGAGCCGGACGAGGCCGAGCCGGTACGCCGGTTGCTGAGCTACTCCGACGACACGGCCGGCGGCATGATGACCACGGAGCCGATCATCCTCTCGCCCGACGCTTCGGTGGCGGAGGCTCTCGCCCGGGTGCGCAGCCCCGAAGTATCGCCGGCTCTGGCCACCCAGGTCTACGTCGTGCGACCGCCGACGGAGACGCCGACCGGCCGCTACCTGGGCATCGCGCACATCCAGCGGCTGCTGCGCGAGGTTCCTTCCTCGCTGGTCAGCGCCGTCATCGACACCGACATCGCGCCACTGTCCCCGGCGACCGCGCTGTCCGGCGTGACTAGCTACCTGGCGACGTACAACCTGGTCGCCGTCCCGGTGGTGGACGAGGCGAACCACCTGCTCGGCGCAGTATCGGTGGACGACGTGCTCGACCACCTGCTGCCGGCGGACTGGCGGGACCGCGACCGGGACGCGGAGGACGTGGCCCGTGGCGCGTGAGCGCCGGCCGCGACCGCGGCTGGACCAGCCGATCGAGGCTCGCCGCGGAGTCCCCCGGCCCAGCTATGACCCGGAGACGTTCGGTCGAGTAGCCGAAACCTTCGCCCGGTTCATGGGTACGGCGCGCTTCCTCGTCTACATGACGGTGTTCGTGGCTGTCTGGCTGCTCTGGAACACCCTCGCCCCGAAGCATCTGCAGTTCGACCCCCGGGCGCTGAACTACACTCTGCTCACGCTCATCCTCTCCATGCAGGCGTCGTACGCCGCCCCGCTGATCCTGCTGGCGCAAAACCGCCAGGACGACCGGGACCGGGCGAACCTGGAGCAGGACCGCGCCCAATACGCCCGCAATATCGCCGATACCGACTACCTGACCCGCGAGATCGCCGCCCTGCGGGTGGCTATGGGGGAGGTGGTCACTCGCGACTTTCTGCGCTCGGAGCTGACTCGACTGCTGGAGGAGGAGGAGGAGGACCGCCGGCCGCGCGAGGGCGAGCAGCGGCCGGGGTAGCGGGCTGCTCAGGGCAGGGGTAGTCGGCCGCCGCGGGTAGTCGGTCGCTCGAGGTGGCTCGTCGCAGGCAAGATCACTCAACTCCGACCCGCTTCGCGCCGACATAGACACCGTGAAGACCCCTCCGGCTGCGGCCAGCCGGTACCCGGCCACGCCCGGAACGGTGCCGTCGGGGGGGCCGGGCGGGGTGGCGAGACCAACCCGGCCGCTGCACCCGCGCAAGATCGGCGAAGTTTTGCTGGTGCACGACGTCATCACCGAACAGCAGCTCGAGGAGTGTCTGGAGCGACAGTTCACCAACCCACCAGGGACGCCGCGACGACGGTTGGGCGCGCTCGTCATCGAGGCCGGCTTCGCCACCGACCGCCAGATCGCCCAGGCGCTCGCCGAGGCCCAGGGCCTGGAGTTGGTGGACCTCGGGCGCATCGCCACCAAACCGGACGTCGTGCGGCTGCTGCCCCGGCCGGTGGCCGAGCGCCTCGGCGTCCTGGTGCTGGAGCGGGCCGGTCGCCGGGTCCGGATCGCTACCGCCGACCCCACCAACGTCGTTGCCCTCGATGACGTCCGGCTCTACACCGGAGCCACCGACCTGACCGTGGTGGTGGCGCCGGAGTCGCAGATCCGCCAGACGCTGTCTCGGGCGTGGAGCCTGTCGGAGGACTCCACCGACGTCACCACGCTGTTCCAGTCCATCGACGACGAGCGTCCCGAGATGCCCACCGAGGCCGCCCTCACCAAGGACGCGCCGATCGTCAAGCTGGTCGACACGATCTTCGCCGACGCTATGCGGGCCGACGCCAGCGACGTGCACGTCGAGCCGCAGGCGGGGGCGCTGCGGATCCGCTACCGGGTCGACGGCCTACTGCGCGACGTCATGGAGATCCCCCGCTCGGCGGCCGCGTCGATCACCAGCCGCATCAAGATCACAGCCGGGCTCGACATCTCTGAACGGCGGCGGCCGCAGGACGGGCGCACCCGGCTCACCGCGGCCGGCCGAACCAGCGACGCCCGGGTGAGCACGCTGCCCGGCGTACACGGGGAGAAGGTCGTGGTCCGGCTGTTGCCAACCTCGGACAACATGCCTGCGCTGGCGTCCGTGGGGCTGGACGCCGCTCAGCTCGAAGCCCTACGGACCACGCTCGACACGCCACAGGGACTGGTGTTGATCACGGGGCCGACCGGGTCCGGCAAGACGAACACCCTGTACGCCGCCATCAAGGAGATCAACGCGCCCGAGCGCAACATCATCACGCTGGAGGACCCGGTGGAGGTCCAGCTCGGCGGGATCACCCAGGTCCAGATCAACGACAAGGCCGGCCTGACCTTCGGCGCGGGCCTGCGATCGGTGCTGCGGCAGGACCCCGACGTCGTCCTGGTCGGAGAGGTGCGCGACGCCGAGACCGCGGAGCTCGCCTTGCAGGCCTCGTTGACCGGGCACCTGGTGCTCACCACCCTGCACACCAATGACGCGGTCAGCGCGGTGACCCGACTCGTGGACATGGGGGTGGAACCGTTCCTGGTCGCCTCCTCGCTGGCACTGGTCGTCGCCCAGCGCCTCGTCCGGCGTCCGTGCCCGGCGTGCGCGGTACCCGCCGAGCCGCCCAGCCGCGTCATGTCGCTGCTCGGGCTGACCCCCGCGGACCTGGTCGGGACGACCCCCCGGATGGGTCCGGGCTGCGCGGAATGTGCCGAAACCGGCTACCGGGGCCGAGTCGGCGTCTTCGAGGTCTTGCCCGTCACGGCGGCGCTGCGGGCGGTGCTGCTCACCACCCCGACCGAGGCCGCCATCAGTGCGGCCGCCCGGGCGACCGGCTGGACCACGCTGCGGGCCTCGGCGCTGGCTGCCGCCAGCCGGGGCGACACCACCTTCGACGAGGTGCTTCGGGTCACCCATATCGATGCCACTGCGGCCACCCACTGTACGACGTGCCAGCGCACGCTCGCGCCCGACATGGTGGCCTGCCCGTGGTGCGCCACGGTCGTGACGTCCGGGCACTGTGCCCGCTGCCGGCGGCCGATCGACGTGGACTGGAAGATCTGCCCGTGGTGCCAGCAGCCCGCCCCGCCGCGGGCCGAGCGCAACCCCGACTCGGGGCCAGTCCGACCCCGGCTCCTCCTCGTCGGTGCGGATGACGCGCTGGGCGCCGTGCTGGCCGAGGCCATGGACGGCGTGGTGGAACTGCACCGCGAGCCGGGCGCGGAGTCCGCTCTGCATGCGGTGGCGGTCGAGCACTTCGCCGGTGCGCTGGTCTGCGACACCTTGCCGGACCTGGCCGGGGCGGAGCTCATCCGGGTGCTGCGCACCGACGTTCGCACCAACCGGTATGCCCTGCTGCTGCTGTCCGCAGGCAGTCCCGAGTGCGCGCAGGCGGCGGCCACCGTGGCCGGCGCGGACGGCTGGCTGGTGACACCGTACGACCCGGAAACGGTCGCGGCGGCGGTCCAGCAGTCCCTCGCCAGGCACGTAGCATGACGGGGCCCGGTGCTCTCACCGGTTCGCCCCGAAAGGACGCAGATGTCCACTCCCGCTCCGAGCGGCCCATCGAGCGCCCCATCTCAGCCCGGCTCGACCGCGCCATCGGGACCGCCGACCGTCGAGGCCGTCACCGCCGCCCTGGCCGCGGTGTCAGACCCGGAGATCCACCGGCCGATCACCGAGCTCGGCATGGTCAAGTCCGTGGACATCTCGCCCAGCGGCGCGGTGCACGTGGGCGTCTTTCTCACCGTGTCCGGCTGCCCGCTGCGTGACAAGATCACCGCGGACGTGACCGCGGCGGTGAGCCGGGTGGCCGGCGTCACCGGCGTCACCGTCGAGCTGGACGTGATGAGCGAGCAGCAGCGCCGTGACCTGCAGACCAAGCTGCGCGGGGACGACCCGGTCCGGGAGGTCCCGTTTGCGCGACCGGGATCGCTGACCCGGGTCTATGCGGTGGCCTCCGGCAAGGGCGGCGTGGGCAAGTCCTCAGTCACCGTGAACGTGGCGGTAGCCATGGCGGCGCGGGGCCTGAAGGTGGGCGTCGTGGACGCCGACATCTACGGCTTCTCCATCCCGCGGATGCTGGGCGTGACCGCCCGGCCCACCCAGGTCGAGTCGATGATCATGCCGCCGTCGGCGTACGGCGTGAAGGTCATCTCCATCGGCATGTTCACCCGCGACGGCACCCCGGTGGTCTGGCGGGGGCCGATGCTGCACCGGGCGCTGCAGCAGTTCCTCTCCGACGTCTACTGGGGTGACCTCGACGTCCTGCTGCTGGACCTGCCGCCCGGCACTGGCGACATCGCGATCTCGGTGGCCCAGCTCATCCCCTCGGCGGAGATCCTGGTGGTGACCACCCCACAGCTCGCCGCCCGCGAGGTCGCGCAGCGCGCCGGCACGATCGCGCTGCAGACCCACCAGCAGATCGTTGGCGTAGTAGAGAACATGGCCGGCCTGCCGTGCCCGCACTGCGGCGAGATGGTCGAGGTGTTCGGGTCCGGCGGCGGTGCGTCGGTGGCCGAGGGCTTGTCCCAGGTGACCGGGACCACGGTGCCGCTGCTCGGTTCGGTTCCGATCGACCTCCGGCTGCGCGAAGGCGGCGACGACGGTCGTCCGCTGGTTCTCGACGATCCGGACTCCCCCGCCGGCAAGGAACTGCTGGGCGTCGCCGACCGGCTCTCCGCCCGTTCCCGCGGACTCGTGGGTCGCTCGCTGGGACTGTCTCCGGCCTGAGCTGTCCGGCCGGCGCCGAGGTCGATCAGGTGGCGTCGAAGTCGTACGGCGCAGGCTCGCCGGCGCGCAGCGGCGGCCCGCCGCGGGGAGCGGCCGCCGGCTGGTTGCCCAGGAGATGCGCGCCGTTCGCGGTCGGCTCGTCGTCATCCGCGGCGAGCGCGTTCTGCACGAACCGCTTCGGATGTAGCGACGCGAGGTCCAGGTCCCCGATCTCCGGCCCGAGCTCGGCCTTGATGTCGTCGGTCAGGCCGGTGGCCATCTTCTTGAGCTGTCGAATCATCCGGCCGGCGTCGGCAGCCACCTTGGGCAGCCGCTCCGGGCCGAACACGATCAGCGCGATGACGAACAGCGCCGAGATCTCGCCCCAGCCCAGATTGTTGAACACGCGCCCTCCGTCCGGCGTACCGACCGGTCAGCTGCCATTGTCGGTCAGGACAACCTGGGCGGTCTGGGTTTTGCCGTCGCGGATGTAGGTCACGGTGACCGGGTCCCCCACCCGGTGCTTGCGCACCGCCAGGATCAGCTCGTCGACGCTCTTCACCGCGTCGTCGTCGACTTTGGTAATCAGGTCTCCGGACTTGATTCCGGCTTTGTCCGACGGCCCGCCCGCGACCAGGTCCCGGACCTGAGCGCCGGGCTGGCCACCTTGGATCTGCTTGGCGGCGTCCTCGTCGACGGTCTGCGCGCGCACCCCGATGTAGGGATGGGTCGCCTTGCCGGTGCGAATGAGCTCCTCGGCCACCGACCGCGCCTCGTCGATCGGGATGGCGAAGCCGAGGCCAATGCTGCCGGACTGCGCGCTACCGGAGCCAAAGGGGTCGCTGCCCCCGAGCGAGGCGATGGCCGAGTTGATGCCGATCACCTGACCCTGGCTGTCCACCAGGGGGCCACCGGAGTTCCCGGGGTTGATCGCCGCGTCGGTCTGGATGGCGTTAAGCAGCGGCACGCTGCCGCCACCGTTGTCCGCGGGGACCTGCACCGTGCGATTCAGCGCACTGATGATGCCGCTGGTGACCGTGCCGACGAGGCCGAGCGGCGAACCGAAGGCGATGACCTGATCGCCGACAACCAGGCTGCTGGAACGACCCAGCGTGGCCGGCTTCAGCCCGTCCACACCATCGATCTTGACGACGGCCAGGTCGGTGGCGGTATCCGTGCCAACGATCTTGCCGGAAACCTTGCGGCCGTTCGCCAGGGACACCGACAGCGTTCCGGTACCGCCGGGTGCGGCCACGTGGTTGTTTGTCAAGATGTAGCCGTCACCACGGATGATCACCCCGGAGCCGGTGCCCCGCTCCCGCGCGGTCGCTACGTCGATGGATACGACGCTGTCTTTGACCTTGTCCACGATGCTGGTGACCGACGTCGACGAGGAGTCCACCGGGGTAGCTCCGCCGCCGGTGCCCAGGCTGGCAGCGGAGTCATGCACTGAGGAGCGCGAGGTGCCAGTGTTCGCGGCGTGCACCCCGGCGTAGGCGCCCACCCCACCGCCGACCAGCCCAGCGGCGAGCGCCACTGCGGCCAAGCGCAGCCCGGCCCGATTCGCGGGCCGGCCGCCCGGGTCGCGACCCAGCGTGTCGACCGGAGCACCCCACGGGCTCGGCTCCGGCCGCGCTTGGGTGGTCGTCTCGCCGCTGGACCCACTGGGCGCACCGCCGTCGGGCGCCCAGCCGGTACCGGCTCCGCCCGGGCCCCACGGCGAAGCCTGGCCCGCGTCGGGGTGCACCGCCTCGGTCGCCGTCGGCTGCGGTGCCCCCGGGGGGCCGGGGTCGGTGGGTCGGGACCACCACGGGTCGGCCTCGCCACCGCCCGCCGCGGCGTAAGGATTACGGTCGTCGCTGGTCATCGCACTGATCCTTCCGGTGCTGCCCCTGCGGCAGGCAAGTCGCATCAATCTCGGCCAGATGCGGGCCGGTGTCCACCCGGTCCCGATCAGCCGAACGGGTTGAGCCAGGATCCGACCCGAACCAGTCCGTGCCGCATCCGGGCCAGCACGCCGCGGGCCGGTTCTGGTTCGTGCGGGAGGGCCGCGACGACCGCATCGATCATCTCCCCCGGGGCGTCGGCGACCATGGTGTACACGGTCCCGTTCCCCGCCCAGGCGACCCGCTGCGGCAGCGTGTCGTTGACGAAGACGTCGGCGGCACCAATCCGCTCCCGTCGCCACCCGCGGACGGCAGCCGCGTCCAGCCGACCCCGCTGTTCGAACAGCGACAACGTGGACAGCCCATCGGAGTAGCTCAGGTGCAGCGTCTGGTTTCGACCTGCGCCGGTTGCCCGGGTGTCGTACAGCTCCAGGTCCGCACCCAGCCGGTCCGGGGCCGTCCACCCGGTGGAGCGCATCGCATTCAGCCGACCGGCGGACAGCGATTCGCCGCTGGCTTTGGCTGAGGTCGGTGGCAGCTTGCCGGACATGGTCGGTACGGCGTCGGTGTCGACGGTGCCGAAGGCACTCGCCCGTACGGTCCGGCCTTGCGTGTCGAAGACCTCGCGCCGCAGCACGAGCCCGGTCCGCTGGTCCACCCAGAACCGGCCGGCCAGGCTGGCGTCAACCCCCCGTCGGCGAACCTCGACAACCGAGGCCGGCCGGCCGGCGCAACT
>JADGOU010000115.1 GCA_017882835.1 Frankiaceae bacterium
CTACCCCGCGCCGCTAGCGCCCGGGGTCACCCTGCTCGCGTACCGCGGCGACCTCGGCCTGGACTCCGGCATCCCGCAGTCGGTCTATACGCTGGACACCCAGCGGCTGCAGCCGGTCAGCACCCAGTTCCTGCGTCCCGGCGAGACCATGGCCCTGCCCGGCGGTGGGTCGCTGCGCTTCACCGGCCTGACCGAGTGGGCCACTTTCCAAGTCACCTCCGATCCCGGCAGGTCCACCGCGCTGGTGGCCTCGATCGGCATCGTGGTCGGCCTGCTGCTCTCCCTGCGGGTACGGCGTCGCCGCCTGTGGATGCGCGCGACACCAGCGGGGGGCTTGTCTGCCGATGCGGCTACCGTAGTCGAGCTCGGAGGGCTGGCTCGCTCCGACGCGGCGACCTTCGCGACCGAGTTCGCCGCGCTCGCAGGTGAGCTGGAAGCAGAGCGCGTCTGCGCTGAGGCCTCCGACGACGTACCGATGCCGGCCGCCGGGAGCAAGGAGTGACCGTGCCCGTCAACCAGGGGCTTGCGACGCTGAGCGACAACTTGATCTTCTGGGCCATCCTGGCGTACGCCGTGGCCATGCTGGGCTTCGCTGCTGAGGCCGCGTTCGGTCGCCGCGGCCGGGTGGGTCGTCGGACAGCGGCGCCGCGTGGGGTGTCCGCGCCCGCTACCCGGGTCGACGACATCGACCTGGCGGCCCCGGAGCCGGCCCTTGTCGGCGCGGCGTCGTCGGTTGCCGGCTCGATCGCCGCCAGCCCGGCTGGGGGGGGCCGTCGCGTCACCGGGCGCCCTGGCGGGAGCTCGGGTCGCGGGGCTGCCCGGTCGAGCGCAGGCGCAGGCGCAGGCGCCGCAGACGCCGACGCCGCCGACGCCGCTGACACACCAGCCGCCGACACCGGCGCGGCGGCCACCATCGGCCGAATCGCGGTGGCAATCACCGTCCTCGGTTGGGCGCTGCACCTGGGCTCGCTGGTGGCCCGCGGTTACTCGGCCCACCGGGTGCCGTGGGGGAACATGTACGAGTTCGCCTCCGCCGGGTGTCTGTCCGCGGTCACGGCGTACCTGGTGCTGTTGACCCGGCAGAAGGTGCGCTACCTCGGCACGTTCGTGCTGCTGCCGGTGGTGCTGCTGCTCGGCCTCGCGGTCACCGTGCTCTACGCCAGCGCCGGTCCGCTCGTACCCGCGCTGCACTCCTACTGGCTCGCGATTCACGTCACCGCCGCGGTCATCTCCTTCGGCGTGTTCACCGTGAGCACGGCGGCGACCGCGCTCTACCTCGCCGCCGAGCGCTACCAGCGCCGTCTCGCCGCCGGGGGGAAGGTCGGCCTGAGCGGGATCGCCCGGCTGCTGCCGTCGGCAGAGGCTCTGGACCGCACGGCGTACCGCTCGGTGGCCTTCGGCTTCCCGATTTGGACATTCGCGATCATCGCGGGCGCGATCTGGGCCGAGGCCGCCTGGGGCCGCTACTGGGGCTGGGACCCAAAGGAGACCTGGGCCTTCGTGACCTGGGTCTGCTACGCGGGCTACCTGCACGCCCGCTCGACCGCCGGCTGGCGCGGCCGCAAGGCGGCGCTGCTCGGGCTGCTGGCGTTCGCGACGTTCCTGTTCAACTACTTCGGCGTCAACATCTGGATCACCGGCCTGCACTCCTACGCCGGCATCTGAACTACGGCGTCGCGACGGTGCACCGCAGGCCGGGGGCGCGGCCGATTCGTCGGTCGAGGGTAATGAGGACCGCCTGAATCAATTCAGCCAGGGCCACGTAGCTCGCGTCGTAGATCGACAGGTTCCGGCGCAACTCCCACGCTCTCGGGGCGACAAGCGGATACGGCCAGTGCTCAATGTCGAGGTCCAGTAGATCGACGTGGGCCTGCGCGGCCTGGTCGGCGCTGACCAGCCCGGCCAGCTCGTGGCGTCGAATGATGTTTGCGGCCTCGAAGACGACGAGGCTGGGCGCGGCAATGTCGCAGCCGGTGAGCGCGTCCGCGGCCCAACGGCCGTCGTGCCCACTGTCGAGCAGCAGGGCCACGAGTGCTGACGCGTCGCATACGACGCGAGTTCTCACCGCCGGTCGGCGTCCCGAGCGGCGAGAATCGACTCGGCCGTGACCTTCACTCCCGTCGCGGTGACGCGGGCGCGCGCACGGGCGATCACATCGTCCACGGGCGGTCGAGCGGCCGTGTCGACGAGCATGCCGAGGAGGTACTCCTGCAGGGACTTGCCGACGCGGGCAGCCCGAGCAGCGAGCTCGTCGCGCACCTCGTCCGGGACCTGCCGAATGGTGACCGCCACACTCACGAAGGCAGTCTAGCAGCGATGCTGCTGTAACGCAGGCGGGAGGACGCTGACACCGCAGAGCTCGGGCTCGGCCGTACCACCTTGGCGACCGCGGCGACTCCACTCCCGGAACCCCTCCGGGCGCCGTAGCGTTGGTCGGTCACCGGAGACGATGCGGCCACGGGCCCTAAGGAGCACGCTGATGGCGTCATTGACCAACAAGCTCGCCGAACTGGCGCGCGGCCCCAAGGGTCGGGAACTCGCCGAGAAGGCGAAGGAGTACGCCAACAAGCCGGAGAACCGCCGCAAGATCGACCAGCTCCGCGCGAAGCTCGCCAAGAAGGGCTGACGCGCAAGATGGTGTCGAAACGCGTCACCGGCAGCGCGTTCGACACCGTCTTGGACAGATGACAGGTGCGGGCTGCCGTCGAGCGCTTCCCGGCCCGACACCGGGATACTGACGAACATGGCGTACGACGACCTACGCGACTTTCTCGCCACGCTGGAGCGTCGCCACGACCTGACCAGGGTGCGGGTACCCGTCGACCCGCACCTGGAGGTCACCGAGATCGTCACCCGGGTGGTGAGCGAAGGCGGGCCGGCGCTGCTCTTCGAGCACGTCGAAGGCTCCACCATGCCGCTGGCGATCAACGTCTTCGGCACCGAGGCCCGGATGGCCGCCGCCCTGAGCGTCGAGCGCCTCGACGACATCGGCCACCGGATCGGCGCGCTGCTCAAACCTGAGCTGCCGCAGGGCGTCGGCGGCCTGAAGGACGCGCTGGGCAAGCTGGCGTCGCTGCGCGGCGTACCGCCGAAGAAGGTCAAGACCGCGCCCTGCCAGGAGGTGGTCCAGCGCGGCGCCGAGGTCGACCTGTTCGCGCTGCCCGGCCTGCACGCCTGGCCGGGCGACGGCGGCGCCTTCCTCAACCTCGGTCTGACTCACACCAAGCACCCGGAGACGGGGGTGCGCAACCTGGGCATGTACCGGCTGCAGCGCCACGACGCCCGCACCGTCGGCATGCACTGGCAGATCCACAAAGACTCCAATGCCCATCACGCGGTGGCCGAGCGCCACGGCGAGCGGCTGCCGGTGGCCATCGCCTTCGGCTGCGACCCGGCGGTCACCTACGCCGCCTCGGCGCCGTTGCCGGGCATCGACGAGTACCTGTTTGCGGGCTTCCTGCGCGGGTCCCGGGTAGAAATGGTGGACTGCCTGAGCGTGCCGCTGCAGGTGCCGGCCAACGCTCAGATCGTGCTCGAAGGCTGGTTGGAGCCCGGCGTACGCCGTCTCGAGGGCCCGTTCGGCGACCACACCGGCTTCTACACCCCGATCGAGCCGTTCCCGGCGTTGACCGTGGACGTGATCACCATGCAGGCCGACCCGGTGTTCCAGACCATCGTCGTCGGCCGACCGCCGCAGGAGGACGGCCCGCTCGGCAAGGCCACCGAGCGGATCTTCCTGCCGCTGATCCAGATGACCGTGCCCGAGATCGTCGACTACGACCTGCCGGTCGAGGGCGTCTTCCACAACTGCGCCATCGTTTCGATCAACAAGCGGTTTCCCAAGCACGCGCAGAAGATCATGCACGCGGTCTGGGGCGCCGGTCTGTTGTCGCTCACCAAGCTGGTCGTCATCGTCGACGCCGACTGCGACGTGCACGACTACTCGGAGGTGGCCTGGCGGGCCTTCGGCAACGTGGACTACGCCCACGACTTGCTGCTCTCGGAAGGTCCGGTCGACCACCTGGACCATGCGGCCTACATGCAGTTCTGGGGCGGCAAGGCCGGCATCGACGCCACCCGCAAGTTGCCCACCGAGGGCTACACCCGCGGCTGGCCGGAGGAGCTGACGATGACTCCGGAGGTGGTGGCCAGGGTGTCGCGGCGCTGGCGGGAGTACGGACTTTGACCGGAACCGTCGTGGTCGCGCGCCCGGTCACCGCCGCGCGCAGCCGGACCGGGGCCTTCCTGCGGCTGGTCATGATCGAGCACTCGGTGTTCGCGCTGCCGTTCGCGTACGTCGCGGCGCTGACCGCCATGCGCTCGCTCGGCCGGGGAATCCGCTGGCTCGACCTCGGCCTGGTCACGGTGGCGATGGTGGCCGGCCGCACCTTCGCGATGGCCGCCAACCGGGTGATCGACCGGGGTATCGACGCGCACAACCCGCGGACCGCGCAGCGCGAACTGGTCACCGGCGCAGTGTCGGCGCGCACGGCCGTGGTCGGCGCGCTGGTCGCGCTGGCGGTGTTCCTCGCCGCCGCCGCGCTGCTCAACCCGCTCTGCCTGGCGCTGGCGCCGCTGGCCGTCGTACCGCTGATCGTCTACCCCTACGGCAAGCGGTTCACCTGGGCGCCGCACGCCATCCTGGCGCTGGCCCAGGCGGTGGCGCCGATCGGCGCATGGCTCGCGGTAACCGGGCACTGGTCGTGGCCGGCGGTGGTGCTCGGGGTGGCGGTCGGGCTCTGGATCGGTGGCTTCGACCTGATCTACGCCTGTCAGGACGTCGAGGTCGACCGGTCGATCGGCGTGCGGTCGTTCCCGGCCCGGTTTGGGGTGCGCGCGGCGCTGATCGCCTCGTCGGTCACCCACGTGCTGACCTTCGGGCTGTTCGTCACCTTCGGCGCGCTGACCGGCTTTGGCGCCTGGTGGTACGTCGGGCTGGCGCTGACTGCGGTGGCCTTCGGCTACGAGCACCGGATCGTGACACCGAGGGACCTGTCCCGCGTCAACCGGGCGTTCTTTACCGCCAACGGCTTCGTCGGGATCGCATTGTTCGGCTTCGCGCTGGTGGACCTGCTCGCTCGCGGCCTGCGCCCGTGACCCGGTCGCCCAACCTCGGGTCCGGCCGCCGCCCGTGGCTGGTGGGTGTCTCCGGCGCCAGCGGCACGCCGTACGCCAAGGCCGTCTTGGCCGGACTGCTCGACGCCGGCTGCCCGGTCGACCTGGTCGTCTCCCGGGCGGCCCGGCTGACGCTGCTGGACGAGACCGGGATCTCGTTTCGGGACGCGCACTGGCGCGCTGACCTGGCCAGTTGGCTCGGCCGCGACCTGGCCCTCGACGACCGACCCCGAGCCGACCTGCGCTACTGGACCCCGGGCGACCTCGCCGGCGGCCCGGCCAGCGGCAGCTACCCGGCCCGCGGCATGGTCGTGGTGCCGGCGAGCACGGCCGCGGTCGCCGGGATCGCGATCGGGCTGTCCAAGGACCTGCTGCAGCGGGCCGCCGACGTGACGCTGAAGGAGCGACGGCCGCTGGTCGTCGTACCGCGAGAGACCCCGCTGACCCGGGGCGTGCTCGTGCAGCTGCTGGCACTGCACGACGCCGGGGCCACCGTGCTGCCGGCGAGCCCGGGCTTCTACCACGGCCCGACGCAGCTGCAGGAGCTGGTGGACTTCGTCGCCGCCAAGGTGCTCGACGTCCTCGGTGTCGAGCACGACCTGCTCCGCCGCTGGACCGGAGAGCTGGGCGCCGCCCGGCGTCCGGCGGCAGGCTGACCCGCCCGGCGTACCCTGGCAGCACCGCCCGGAACGTGGAGGCTTACTCAGGCATGGACGCAGGTCTGCAGCGCGAGCTCGAACAGAAGGTGTACGCCGGGGAGCGGCTGTCCTACGCCGACGGCGTCGCGCTCTACGACAGCGACGACCTGGCCTGGCTGGGCGGGCTGGCGCACCACGTCCGGACCAAGCGCAACGGCGACCGGGTGTTGTTCAACGTCAACCGGCACCTGAACCTGACCAACGTATGCACCGCGTCCTGCGCCTACTGCTCCTTCCAGCGCAAGCCGGGGGAGAAGGACGCCTACACGATGCGGATCGAGGAGGCCGTCCGGCTGGCCAAGGTGATGGAGCCCAGCGGGATCACCGAGCTGCACATCGTCAACGGCCTGCACCCGACGCTGCCGTGGAAGTACTACCCGAAGGTGCTCGCCGAGCTGAAGGCCGCGCTGCCCAACGTGGCGCTCAAGGCGTTCACCGCCACCGAGATCCACTACTTCGAGCGGATCTCCAAGCTGTCGGCCAACGAAGTGCTGGACACGTTGATCGATGCCGGCCTGGAGTCGCTGACCGGTGGCGGCGCGGAGATCTTCGACTGGGAGGTCCGCCAGCACATCGTCGACCACCAGACCCACTGGGAGGACTGGTCGCGGATTCACCGGCTGGCCCACAGCAAGGGCCTGCGCACCCCGGCCACCATGCTCTACGGGCACATCGAGCATCCCCGCCACCGGGTCGACCACGTGCTGCGGCTGCGCGAGCTGCAGGACGAGACCGGCGGCTTCGTAGTCTTCATCCCGCTGCGGTTCCAGCACGACGCCGACGGTGACCCGCGCAACCGGCTGATGACCCAGCCGATGGCCACCGGTGCCGAGGTGCTCAAGACCTTCGCCGTCTCCCGGCTGCTGTTCGACAACATCGACCACATCAAGAACTTCTGGGTCATGCACGGGCTCACCACGGCGGCGCTGAGCCTGTCCTTTGGCGCCGACGACCTCGACGGGTCGGTCGTGGAGTACAAGATCACGCATGACGCCGACGGCTTCGGTACGCCGACGACGATGACGCGCGAGGACCTGCTCGCGCTGATCCGGGACGCCGGCTTCACCCCGGTCGAACGCGACACCCGCTACCGGGTGCTGACGACGTACGACGGTCCGGACCGGGCCCGGCGCGACGTCCCGCAGCCGATCAGCGCATGACCGCCCGGCCGGCGGGCGTCGAAAGCGGTGCCCACGAGGCTGCGTCCGGCCGGGCGGCGGTACGCCGGCGGGTGGTCGTCTACACCGCCCTGCGGGTCGCGGTGTTTCTGGTTGTCTTCGGCGTGCTGTGGGCGCTGCGGCTGGGGGTCTACCCGGCGCTGCTGATCGCGGCCCTGGTCAGCGGGGCTCTCAGCTACGTCCTGCTGCGCCGGCAGCGCGAAGCCCTCGCCCAAACCGTGGAGCAGCGGTTGGCCACCCGTCGCCGGCACCGGGCCAGCCGCGAGGCGATGCCCACGCCCCAAGAGGTGGCCCGGGTCACCGGGCGGGCGTCTCCTGGCCGGTCGGATCAGGACGCGCCGCCGCCTCCCGGGGGGTGAGCTGCTGACCACGCCGGCGACCACGGCTCGACCAGCCGCGCCACCGCAGTCGGCCCCGGTGCGAATGGCCGGGTTCTTGCTCGGCGCCACCGGCATGTTCGCGGCCATGTACGAGACCCAGGCCATCCTGCCGTTGCTGAGTGAGGCGTATCGCGTGTCCCCGGCGCAGGCCGGGCTAACGATCTCGGTGCTGCTCGCGGCCATCTCGGTGGCGGCCTGGCTGTGGGGACCGCTGTCGGACCGCATCGGTCGGCGCAGCTCGTTGATCCTGGCCAGCTCGCTGCTCGTGCTGCCCACGCTGGCGCTGCCACTGGCCCGGAGCTTTCCGGTTCTCCTCGCTCTGCGGGCAGTACAAGGGTTGTGCATGCCCGGGCTGCTCACGGTCGGTGTCGCCTACGTCGCCGAGGCCTATGCACCCGAGCTCGGCGGTCAGGCGATGGGCTGGTACCTGGTCTCGCTGGTGGTCGGCGGCCTCATCGGCCGGCTCGTGCCGGCAGCGCTGGCCAACGTGGTTGGCTGGCGGTGGGCGCTGGCCGGGCTCGCCGTGTTGCCGTTGGCGGCGAGCATCGTGATGGCCCGCACCCTGCCGGAGCTGGCCCCGCCCAGACATGGCAGCGGGCGCCGGGCGGTCGGTCGGCTGCTGCGCAACAGCCGGCTGTGGGCTGCCGCCGCGGGTGGGGGCGGGTTGTTCTTCGCCTTCGTCGGCGCCTTTTCCTATGTGACCTTCCGGCTGGAGGCGGCGCCGTACCGCCTGGGCACCGCCGCCGCGGCCCTGGTGTTTGCCGTCTGGGTGTTCGGGGCCGTCGGTCCGGCGGCTGGGCGGCTGGCGGACCGGGTCGGCTGGCGACGGGTGCTGGCCGGCGCGGTCACGCTGGCCGGCACCGGTCTGGGGCTCACCCTCGCCGGCCC
>JADGOU010000116.1 GCA_017882835.1 Frankiaceae bacterium
GGCTATCCGGTCACCGCCGAGTACGCCGTGCCCGGCGGGCGGGCATCGGACTTCCAGCACGGCCGGATCAGCTGGAATGCGAGCAGCGGGCTGACCACGGTGACGTATTCCTGAGGACGGCCGAGGCGCTGGTTGATCAGCGCTTCGAGCGGGCGAGCTGGTCGAGCGGGCGAGTCGGTCGAGTCGGGCGACGGTCGCCAGGACGCGCGGGCAAGTCGGGCAAGCACCCGGGGCACTACCCACGCCTTGACTTGCGTCCGTGCGGCGTTCGAGGGGGGACTGATCCCATACCCCCACGACCTGGCCTGATCGTGAGCGCGGACATTGCGTTGCGCGTTTCAGCCTGACCACGAGGATGGCCGAACAACGGATCAGGGCCGCAGCACGACTACGTCACGGCGTATGCCCTGACAGACCTCGACGTCCTGGACGCCGGTTGCTGGTCCGTGCCGGAGCGCGCCGTCGCCGGCGCTACCCGAGCAGGTCTGCGGCGTTCAGCAAAGTGACATTGGGGTGCTCAAGGGCAAGGGCACGGACGCCGTCGGTGAAGCCGGACCTGGACGCCAGGACGATCCCGACTGCGGCGACGTCGAAACCGGCTTGTGCCATTGCTGGCAGTTTGTGTTCCAGCAGGGACGCCAGGACGGACGCGTCCAGCGGTTTGGTCGTCCACTTAGCTTCGGCGGCGGCCAGGACCGTCCGGCCGGCCAGCGCGACCGTGTCGATCTCCTCGGTGAAGCGGCTCTTCGCGGCACGTCGGGCGTGCAGTGCCGGGCCCCACCACCCGCCGGCCTCGCTCGCGCGGCCGGTGTGCCGTCTGCGGATCCAGTCGGTCAGCACCTCCTCGAAAACCGGCGCCGTGTGATCGGCCAGCTGAGGTAGCACGATCAGGTCGACGTGGGCACGGGCGTCCGCACCTGCCTCGAGCTCGCCCTGATAGGGCTGGACGAACCGGAACCAGAACCTGACGAAGTGGTCGTCACACCGCCATTGCGTCGTGCGTGCGTCGGGCCGCGCCCCGGCGGGAAGTCGTCGGGAGACCAACTGCAGGCTTTCCAGCACTCCGAGGTACTTCGAGACCTCGTTGGACTCCATCCGCAGGTCAGCCGCGATCCCCGAGGCGGCTTGGGGCATCCGGGCCAGCCTGGAGAGCACCGAGAAGTACACGGCCGGTTCGCGCAGCTCGGTCTGCAGCAGCGTCCTGGGCTCGTTGAAGAACGGGCCGTAGCGGTCTGCGATCTGTGTCGCGATCAGCGCCGGCAGGTTCTCGCCGGCCAGTGCGTGCAGGTAGCGCGGCATTCCACCGGCGACCGAATATCGGGTGAGCTGTTCCAGTGGGTCGGCCGAGGCGATGAACTCTCGTGCGTGCGCGAACGGCAGTGGCCGCAGCGCCAGGGGGACGAGCCGTCCGTGCAGCGGGCTCTTCTCGGTCTGCAAGGCCTCCATCTGCGCGATCGTCGAGCCGGTCAGCACTAGCTTGATCTTGGAGGAGTCGCGCTCCTGCTCCATCACGGCCTGGATTGCGCTCAGGTTGGCCTGCTGCTCGGCGGTCGTCGTGCCGAGGAGGTAGGGGAACTCGTCGACGACGACGAGGACCTTGCGGCGCCGGCCGAGCTGGTAGAGGAGGCGGAAGAGTGCGGCGATGTCCCCGACCTGGGGCAGCACACCCAGCGCGCCTTCCAGCTGAGCGGCCATGGATGTGAGCTGCTGCCCAGGGGCGACCCGGTCGGCGACCAGGATGACCGACGGCTTGTCATGCGCGAATCGGCGGAACAGCCAACTCTTGCCCACCCGGCGGCGGCCGTACAGGTTGACTGGTTCACGGTGCGGGGAGGCCCACCAGTCCTCCAGGCGCGCGAGCTCGGCGTCCCGATTGACGAACTCCCCAACCGCAGCCCAGCGGTATCGCATCACGGCCATCCATCTAGCCTACGCGAAAGTAGGCTACTGTGCAGTCTCTAGCCCCGAATCTGGTGTTCCGACTCATCCGTTGGGGGCGAGCGCCGCGTCCGGCGGATCCGCGCCTTTTCTCAGAGGCAGCCGCGGGCATGTCGGCCTTAACTCTGGGTCAGATGGGCACTACGCCAGACCTACTGGCCCGACGCCAGAACGGTGATCGCCGACGCCCAGCCGTCGGCGATCATGTACAAAACAGAGTGTCCGAGGGGGGACTTGAACCCCCATGCCCTTTTGGGGCACTAGCACCTCAAGCTAGCGCGTCTGCCTATTCCGCCACCCGGACCGGGTGCTGGGGACCGCCGGAGTACGGCGGGTCACCGGCGTCCACTCTACCCAACGGCCACCCTCGGCCACGGCGGCCGGCGACGACCGGCCGCGCCTCAGCTTCACCCGCCTACGGCATCGCGGTACGGCGTGTCGGCGGCCGAATCGATGCCTGCGGCGGGTGAAGTGGTGCCAGAGGTGGCGCTTCACCCGGCCACGGCATCGCCGGCTGCGCAGCCGAGCCGGCCGTGCGCACCGTAGCCTCGGCCTCGCACCGCCGGGACGCGATCACTCGCCGGAAGGAGCCGCTCATGACCACGCCAGGCACCGCCGCCACCACGCCAGCCAACGGCACCGCCACGCCAGGCACCGCCGCTGACGAGGTCGTCGATCTGTGCCGCGATCTGATCCGGTTCCAGACGGCCAACCCCACGCATCCGGAGCGCCCGGCCGCGGAGTACGTCGCCGGCAAGCTCGCCGAGGTCGGCTTGGAGCCGACGGTGCTGGAGTCCGAGCCCGGCCGGACCAGCGTGGTGGCCCGCCTCGCCGGGAGCGACTCGGCCCGCGCGCCGCTGCTGATCCATGGCCACCTCGACGTCGTACCCGCCGATGCCGCGGACTGGACCGTCGACCCGTTCGCCGGGGAGATCCGCGACGGTTGCTTGTGGGGCCGCGGCGCGGTGGACATGAAGGACATGGTCGCGATGACGCTCGCCGTCGTCCGCGACTACCGGCGCAGCGGCCGGAGGCCGGCGCGCGACGTGGTCCTGGCTCTAGTCGCCGACGAGGAGGCCGGCGGCGGCCTGGGAGCGCACTGGCTGGTGGAGCACCACCCGGAGCTGTTCGCCGACTGCACCGAGGCGATCGGCGAGGTCGGCGGCTTCAGCCTGACCGTCAGCGACGACGTGCGGCTCTACCTGATCCAGACCGCCGAGAAGGGCATGGCCTGGATGCGGCTGACCACGCGCGGCCGCGCCGGCCACGGCAGCATGGTCAACGACGACAACGCGGTCACCACGCTGGCCGAGGCGGTCGCCCGGTTGGGTCGCCACCGCTTCCCGATTCAGGTGACCAAGACGGTACGGCGCTTCCTCGACGAGCTCTCCGACGCGCTCGGCGTCGAGCTCGACCCCGACGACCTGGAGGCATGCGTCGGCAAGCTGGGCTCGATGGCGCGGATCATCGGGGCCACGCTGCGCAACACCGCGAACCCGACGATGCTCGACGCCGGCTACCAGGTGAACGTCATCCCGCAGACCGCCACCGCGCAGGTGGACGGCCGGTTCCTGCCCGGCTTCGACGCGGCCTTCGACGCCGAGCTGGACGAGGTGCTCGGCCCAGACGTCGTCCGCGAGTGGATCCACCACGGCATCGCGCTGGAGACCGAGTTCGAGGGCTCGCTGGTGGACGCGATGTGCGCCGCGCTCAGGGCTGAGGACGCCGGCGCCCGGCCGGTGCCCTACACGATGTCCGGCGGCACCGACGCGAAGTCGTTCTCCACGCTCGGCATGCGCTGCTTCGGCTTCTCGCCGCTACGGTTGCCGGCCGACCTGGACTTCGCCGGCATGTTCCACGGCGTGGACGAACGGGTGCCGCTGGACTCGTTGGCCTTCGGGACCCGGGTGCTGGACCGGTTCCTGGACAGCGCCTGAGCCGGACGCGGTACGCCGGTCAGCTCGGCAAAGCGGGGCTGAAGCGCCGCCGCCGGCGCCGCAGCAGGGCCGTGCGCCGGCCGTCCGGGAACAACCGCAGCCGGTCGAGTTCCCATTCGCCGTACTCGGCGTGAATCGTCAGCACGCTGCGCGCGGTGTCCCGGTCGGTGCCCCGGGGAAAGGACAGCGGCCGGTACTCGTAGTCCGGTAGGCGGGACTCACCCATGCCGTCATTGTGGGCGTCATTGTGGGCGACAGGGTGGGCGACAGGGTGGGCCGGTGGGCGGATCATCAGGTCACGGGTCGACCAGCTGCAGCTGGCCGAGCGCCGGGCTGGCGACGAACACTCGGCCGGTGCCGGGGTCAACGGCCACCGCGTCCGGCTGGCGCACGGTGGGCAGCCGAGCGACCACCCGGGGCGCTGGGTCGCCGAGGTCGACCCCGGCCACCTCGTTGGTGGCGGTCAGCGTCACCCAGGCAATGTCACGGGCGGGGTCGTAGGCCACGGCGTACGGCGTACCGGGCAGCGGCAGCCGCTGGCTCAGCGTCAGCCGGGGCAGGGTTTGGAAGATCACCAGCTGGTTGCCGCCGGTGTCCACGACGACCAACCGGTCCCGTCGATCGGTGACCAGGTGCGTCGGACGCTCCCCGGCCGGCGCGCTGGCTGTCTTGCGCAACGTCGTGGGGTCGTAGACGTCCAGGTCGCCGGTGCGTGAGTCCAGTACGGCGACCTGGTTGCCCACCGGGCTCATCGCCGCCGGAAGGCCGAAACCGCTGAGCGTGCCGACCAGCCGCTCGCTGTCGATGACGGCCACGGCGCCACTTCTGGCGCCAGCGGCGAGGAGCCGACCGGCTGCGGCGGCGGCGGTGGCCGGAGCGCTGCCGGCCGCGGTCCGCGACACCAGGTCCCCGGATGGCAGCGCGATCTGGAGCAGTCCGTCGGCGTCCTGGGTGGGCACGAGCAGCGGTCCGCCGGCCGCGGCCAGGGCCAGCTGGCCCGGGTTGCCCTGCAGCGGCAGGCGGCTCACCACCGCGCCGGTGCGGCCGTCGAGCAGCAGCAGCCGGCCGGGGTCGTGGGTGCCGACGACCACCAGCCCGGTGCGCTGGTCCGCGACCAGGCCGCCGGCCAGCCGGGGAACGTCGACCACCGTCCCGGCCGGCGTCGCGGTCAACGCCGGAGCGGTGGCGGGGACGGCCGGCTCCTGACCGGGCGGTCCGGCCGACCCGCCGCAGCCGGTGCCGAGGGCGACAACCAGCAGCGCCGCGGCGGCGGCGGACGACCGACGCCGGCTCACGGTTGGAAGTCGACGAGCTGGGCGCGCTCGAAGCTGTTGTTGGGGTCGAGCACGACCTGATGGCGGGGGCGAAGCTCGGTCAGGCTGGCCTGCAGCGTGCGGCACTGCGGGGTGGCGGTCTTGTAGCCGGCCGCCCAGATCAGCCAGACCTGATGTCCGGCGGCGCGCCGGTTCAGCTCGTCGGCAAACGTGGGCACCGACGCCGACTGGTTGCGCTGCCCGTAGTCGACCCAGTCGACCCGCTCCGCTCTGCCCATGGTGGGAAACACGACCTGATCACCGAACCCGGGCAGCAGCCGGTGCACCGCCGGCCCGAGCTGGTCCGGGCAGAACGCCACGACGTCGCCCGGTTCGGCCTGGGCCGCCAGCAGCTTGGCGAACCGACCCGCCTGGGTGCGACTGTCGTGGGTCTGGGCCAGGCCGTTGAGCAGGCCGAGAACTACCACCAGCGCCAGCACCCCGTGCCGCCGCGCCGGTGCGGCGAAGCACTGGATGCCCACGGCCAGGACCAGCAGGAACGGTACGAACGCCACCATGGTGTAGCGCAGCGAGAAGGCCTGGTTGGCCAGTATGCCGGCCGCGATCGGCAACGCCAGGATCCCGAGGAACAGCCCGGCAAGCCCGCGCCCGGGGCGCTGGCCCCGCAGGTCAAGCACGATCTGCCGGTCGGCACCGGCCCGGCCGCAAACCCCGAGCAGCAGCAGCGCCAGCACCGCCAGGGTCAGCACCCGGCCGGCCGCATCGCCGCGACCGGCCCAGCCGAAGATGGTGTTGATGAAGTCGGCGAGCGACGCACCGCCGCCCCACGGCGTACCGGTGTGCTGGAGCTGGTAGCGGAACGACGGCAGCCACGGCACCAGGAACAGCCCGCTGGCCGCCGCGGCGCCGAGCGCGAACCAGTGCCGGCGCTGGCGGCGGCGGAGGGCGGCGGTCAGCTGCCACAGCCCGAGCGCTGCCACGCCGTACAGGCCCCAGTAGTGGGTGAGCAGCAGCAGACCGCAGCTGGTGGTCAGCGCTAGCACCGACCAGGCCGTCCGGCGGTCGTCGTCGAGGACCCGGGTCAATGCCAGCCCGGCCAGCGTGGTCAGCAGCCCGACCAGCGCGTACATCCGGGTCTCGGTGGCGTAGCGCAGCGCGAACGGCGAGCTGGCCAGCAGCAGCACGGCCGCCACGGCGGCGCGTCGGCCGATGGTACGGCGGGCGAGTGCGTAGAACGGCGGCAGCGTGGCCACGCTGATCACGCCCGACAACGCTCGGACGGCAATGTTGTCGCCGGTCCCGAACCAGCCCATCCAGTAGTGCAGCAGCAAGTAGTACAGC
This sequence comes from Frankiaceae bacterium, assembly GCA_017882835.1. Lineage (GTDB taxonomy): Bacteria > Actinomycetota > Actinomycetes > JADGOU01 > JADGOU01 > JADGOU01. The sequence goes on from JADGOU010000116.1 coordinate 6,491, forward strand.
GGCGGCGAGCCGTCCTGGCGCAGCGCGGCGAACAGGCCGGGCAGGGGCAGGCGGGCGATCGCCACGCTCTGCGCCTCGTCCAGCCACAGGTGGGTATGGGCGACGAAGCGCAGCACCACGCCGGCCAGCAGAGCGGATACCGCAGCGGCGCCGAGCAGCCGGGTTGCGACCCGACGGCTGAGCCGCAGCCGCGGAGGGCGGCGGGTGGGCCGTTCGGAGCCGAGCCGAACGGGCGACCGCACCGAGGGCGGCGTCAAGGCCGACTGATCGGGCGGTTCCGCGGGGGGCGCCGAGGTGACTGAGTCCGCCATAGGTCCGCCATTCTGCCGGGCGGTCTGATCAGGCCTGCCGCGGGTCGGCCTTCGGAGTGTTGCCGCCGCTCCCGAGCCCGCGGTCGCTCGCACCTCAAGCCGGCTCGTCGACCAGAAACAGTCGACACCACGCGTCGGCCAGCCAGGCGGCAAAGCGGTCGCGGGTCCACCGGCGCTCGCAAACGAGCAGGACGTAGTACTCCGGGGAGTTCATGCTCCAGACGACGTCGGCGATGGTTTCTGCGTCAAGATCTGGGCGGACCTCCCTGGTTGCCAGGAGATTCCCGGCGAACTCACGCATGTTGCGCGCGCGCCGCAAGCTGATTTCTTGCCGGACGCGAGCCAGGTCGGGGGCTTGCGCGGCCGCGTCGCGAAAGACGACGTACAGCGGGGCCATCCGTTCGTTGATCAAGGCCACGGCAGCGGCGTACGTCTCGATCTTGCCCCGGGCGGTGGGCTCGGCTGCGATCCGCCGTACGTAGTCCCGCTGCTCGGGCGGGATGGCCTGGTCGGAACCCGAGATCGCGGTCTCCATCAACTGCCGGAAGAGCACCGGCTTCGGTCCGATGGCGGCGTAGATCGTGTCCACCGCGACGCCGGCTTGGCCGGCGATCCGAGCGATCGTGGTCGCCGCATACCCCTGCTCGGCGAACAGCCCACGGGCGGCCTCCAGGATCGCCCGCCGGGTTTCGTCGGCCTGCCCCTGGCGCAGCGGTGATGAGTACCGACGAGCCTTGACCGTCTCTCGCATACGTCGTATCTTACCCCTATACATCCGAAGCTACTTCGGACTAACTTGTGGGAGGTCACCGTGGCTGCACAGCTCGAGGATCAGGTCGTTGTCCGCAACTCCGGCGCTGGGCCGGCGACATGGGTGATGGGAGGGCTGTTCGAGCGGCTGGCTGCTGGGGACGAGACCGATGGAGTCCTCGGGGTCTCGGTGGTGACGCAGCCCCCCGGCACGGCCACCCCGCTGCACGTGCACACCCACGAGGCGGAGGCCTTCTACCTGCTCGAGGGAGACCTCACCTACCGCGCCGGCGAGCAGACGCACCGGCTCACCACCGGGTCCTTCATCTACCTGCCGCGCGGTGTGCCACACGCCTTTCGGGTGACCGGAGACGGCCCCGTCCGCTTCCTCGGTCTGGTGGTCCCGGGCGGGCTGATGCGGCTGTACGACGAGGTAGGCATACCAGCCCGCGAACGCCGGTTGCCCGGGGCCGATGGTCAGTCCCTGGCTGACGAAGTTCAGCGCTGGAACGAGGTGGCCCCCCGCTTCGGCCTGCGGGTCGTGGGGCCTCCCATCCCGGCGGAATCCTGAGCACCGCGGGTTCGGTCAGCCGATCGCCGTCCGCAGCAACGCCGTCAGCCGGGTACGACGCGGCCGCGCGCCCACCTCCCGCACCGCCCGAACCAGCGCCGGCCCGGCCG
>JADGOU010000117.1 GCA_017882835.1 Frankiaceae bacterium
GCCGGCCCAGTCGAAGCCGGCCCAGTCGAAGCCGGCCCAGTCGAAGCCGGCCCAGTCGAAGCCGGCCCAGTCGAAGCCGGCCCAGTCGAGCCCCCGGTCGGCTGCTGCGCCCGGGCTGGGTCCAGGTCGGACAGCCACAGGCGCGCCAGCATGTGCCAGTCCTGCGGCGCGGCGGCGATGCCACCGGCGAACACGTCGGCAACCGCTTGAGTCATCGCCGCGATCTGCTCGCTGCGGCTACCCGTGGCGGGCCGGGCCACCTCCGGGTGGATTTGCACGTACCAAACGTCCGGGTCGTAGGCCAGCGTGACCGGCAGCAGGGCGGCGCCGGTCTCCAGCGCGAGGGCGGCCGGGCCGGCGGGCATCCGGGCCGGCTCCCCGAAGAAGTCGACGTCCACACCGGCCGCCGTCAGGTCCCGGTCGGCCAACAGGCAGACCAGGCCGCCCGCCCGCAGCCGCTCGGCCAGGACCGCGAACGGCGGCTGAGTGCCGCCGCTGAGCGGGATGACCTCCATGCCAATCGAGGTCCGAAAGGCCACGAACCGGTCGAACAGCGACTCCGGGCGCAGCCGCTCGGCGACCGTTGTGAACGGCAGCCCGGTTAGCACCGCCCAGGCGCCGGCATGGTCCCAGTTGCCCATGTGCGGCAGGGCGGCGATCGCACCCCGGCCGGAGCCGACCGCGGTGCGCAGGATGTCCTCGTTGGTCATCCGCATCCCGGTGACGATGCGCTCGCGGCTGGTGGTCGGCAGTCGGAACACCTCCCGCCAGTAGCGCAGGTAGGACCGCATGCCGGCCCGGGACGTCGCCCGCAGGGTCACCTCGTCGACGCGGCCACCGCCCCCGGCCAGCACCCGGCGCAGGTTTGCCTCCAGCCGGCGGACCCCCTTGCCCCGGCGCCACCAGACCGCGTCGGCCAGCAACACGAACAGCACGCGCGCGACCGACTCGGGCAGGCCCCGCACGATGGTCCACCCGGCGGCGTACGCCGTGTCGACGAGCCGCGCTCTCACCGGTGACCAACCTCCGATGTGGCCCCGGCGAGCCGAACCTGCCGGCGGACCTCGACGAAGCGCTGGCCAACAGTGACTGCCGTCAGCACCGCCAGCAGCTCCAGCCCGGCGGCCTGGACATACGGCACGCCGAGCCCGCCCAGTCCGGTGGCCACCAGCACGATGATCAGACGCTCCGAGCGCTCAGCCACGCCAACGTCACAGTGCATCCCGAGGCCCTCGGCGCGGGCCTTGGCGTAGGAGACGACGGCCCCGCCAACCAGGCAGAACAGCGTCACCCCGGCCAACACCGGGGAGTTGCCGACACCGGCGAACCACAGCAGCAGGCCGCCAAAAACTGCGGCGTCCGCGACCCGGTCCAGGGTGGAGTCGAGGAAGGCGCCCCACGGCCCGGAGCTGCCACGAGCCCGGGCGACCGCACCGTCGAGCATGTCGCCGAAGACGAACGCCGTGATGAACAAGGTGCCGGCCAGGAACCGGCCCCGCGGGTAGAACGCCAGTGCCCCGACGGCGACCCCGACGGTGCCCACGATGGTGACCGCGTCCGGGGTCACGCCGGCCCGAGCCAGGGCCGCTCCCAGGGGGGTGACGACCCGGCTGAGCGCCGGGCGCACGTGGGAGTTGAGCATGCGTGTCCCATCTCGCCCGGTCGCACCCCATCGGCGGACCGACCTCCACTGTAGAGCGCCGAACGCTGCAGTCGTTGACCAGACCGGTGCCCCGGACGTGGCGTTGTGGGGAAGGATGGCGCCACCGCCGGAGCCGGCGGACGAGGCGAGGAGGCGATGCGGCGATGGCGGAGAAGTCCAGCGGTCATCCGGGAGCGACCGGCAGGGCACCGGTGGCCGAGCAGCCCGGGGCGGTCCGCAACCTGGTGCTGGTCGGCCACTCCGGGGCCGGAAAGACCACGCTGGCCGAGAGCCTGCTGACCGCGACCGGCACCATCCCTCGGGCGGGCCGGGTCGAGGACGGGACGACGGTCACCGACTACGACGAGGCCGAGGTCCGCCAGCAGCGCTCGGTCTCATTGGCGGTCGCCCCGTTCGAGCACGCCGGGGTGAAGGTCAACCTGCTCGACGCCCCCGGCTATGCCGACTTCGTCGGGGACCTGCGCGCCGGCCTGCGCGCCGCGGACGCCGCCTTGTTCGTGGTGGCGGCCACCGACGGCATCGACGGCATGACCCGCATCCTGTGGGACGAGTGCGCCGCGGTCGGCATGCCGCGCGCCGTGGTCGTAACCAAGGTTGACTCCCCGCGCGCCGAGTTCGAGCGCACCGTGGAGACCTGCCAGCAGGCCTTCGGCGACGGCGTACTCCCGCTGTACCTGCCGATGCACACCGGCGACCCGGACGCTCCCGGTGCCGTCGGCGGCCTGATCGGGCTGCTGTCCCAGCAGGTCGCCGACTACTCCGGACCCGCCCGGGTGCAGCGCGACCCTGACCCCGAGCATCTGCCGCTGATCGAGGACGCCCGCAACAGCTTGATCGAGGGAATCATCGCCGAGAGCGAGGACGAGTCCCTGATGGACCGCTACCTCGGCGGGGAGACGATCGAGGCCAAGGTTCTGGTCGAGGACCTGGAGAAGGCCGTCGCCCGCGGCTCGTTCTACCCGGTGCTGCCGGTCTGCGCCCTGGCCGGCCTGGGTGTGGCCGGCCTGGGCGTGGCCGGTCTGGGCATGGCCGGCCTGGGCGTGGCCGAGCTGCTCGATCTGCTCAGCAGCGCCTTCCCCTCGCCGCTGGAGCACGACCTGCCGCCAGTTACCCGCCCGGACGGACGACCGCACAACCCGCTGACCTGCGACCCGCACGGTCCGCTGGTCGCCGAAGTCGTCAAGACCATGACTGACCCGTACGTCGGGCGCATCTCGTTGGTGCGGGTCTTCTCCGGCACCCTGCGGTCGGACATGACGGTGCACGTCTCCGGGCACGGCCGGGCCGAGCGCGGGCACGCCGACCACGACCTCGACGAGCGGGTCGGCGCCCTGTCGTCGCCCCTGGGCAAGACCTTGCGGCCGGTGCCACAGTGCATCGCCGGCGACATCTGCGCGGTAGCCAAGCTCTCCCGCGCCGAAACCGGCGACACCCTGTCCGCCAAGGAGGACCCGCTGCTGGTCGCCGCCTGGGAGATGCCGGAGCCGCTGCTCCCCGTTGCCATCAAGGCCCGGTCCAAGGCAGATGAGGACAAGCTCTCTCAGGGCCTGGCGCGACTGGTCGCCGAAGACCCGACGCTGCGGCTGGAGCAGAACGTCGAAACCCGCCAGCTGGTGCTCTGGTGCATGGGCGAGGCGCATGCCGACGTACTGCTGGACCGCCTCGGCAGCAAGTACGGCGTGGAGGTCGACACCGTCCCGCTGCGGGTGCCGCTGCAGGAGACGTTCGCGGCCAAGGCCACCGGGCACGGCCGGCACGTCAAGCAGTCCGGCGGGCATGGCCAGTTCGCCATCTGCGACGTCGAGGTGGAGCCGCTGGAGTCCGGCGCTGGCTTCGAGTTTGTCGACAAGGTGGTCGGGGGCGCGGTGCCGCGGCAGTTCATCCCGTCGGTGGAGAAGGGCGTCCGGGCGCAGATGGAGCGCGGGGTGGCCGCCGGCTACCCGGTGGTCGACCTACGGGTGACGCTGTTCGACGGCAAGGCGCATTCGGTCGACTCCTCCGACATGGCCTTCCAGATGGCTGGGGCGTTGGCGCTGAAGGAGGCCGGCCGAGCAACGACTGTGCACCTGCTGGAGCCGGTGCTGGAGCTCACCGTCCTGGTTGCGGACGAGTACGTCGGCGCGGTGATGAGCGACCTGTCGACTCGGCGCGGTCGAGTGGTCGGCACGGAGCCGGTCGGCACCGGCCGCACCCTGGTGCGGGCCGAGGTGCCGGAGACCGAGGTGGTCCGGTACGCCGTCGACCTGCGCTCGCTCTCGCACGGCACCGGCACGTTCGCTCGCCGCTACCTGCGGCACGAGCCGATGCCGAGCCACGTGGCGAGCAAGGTGCTGGCGGAGCAGTCGGCAACCAGCTGAGCAGGCTGCCGCACGGCTGCCCAGCAGGCCCAACCGCCTGGCCGGCAGCCGTCAGACCTGCGCCCAGGCGGCGGCGAGCAGCTCCCGGGTCTGATTCAGCAGCTGCGGCAGCACTTTGGTGTGGCCAACCACCGGCATGAAGTTGGTGTCGCCACCCCAGCGCGGTACGACGTGCTGGTGCAGATGAGCGGCGATCCCGGCCCCGGCAATGCCGCCCTGGTTCATCCCGATGTTGAAGCCCTGGGCGTCACTGGCGTGTCGGAGCGCTCGCATCGCCCGCTTGGTCAGCACCGCCACCTCGGCCGTCTCGGCATCGTCGAGGTCCGGGTAGTCGGCGACATGTCGGTACGGGACCACCAGCAGGTGGCCGCCGTTGTAGGGATAGAGGTTGAGCACGACGTACGCCGTGATGCCACGGGCGACGATCAGCCCGTCGGTGTCCCCCAGGCTCGGGATGCTGCAAAACGGACACTCCGTGTCGCCGGCCGGCTTGCCCTCGCCCTTGATGTACGCCATCCGGTGCGGGGTCCACAGCCGCTGGAAGGCGTCCGCGTCGCCGACCCCGACCTGCTCGCGCGGCGGCGCGTCGGGCTCCGATGCGTCCCGGTTCACTCGTGCGTCGCCCCGGCGGTGACAGCGAGCGGGACCAGCCGCCGAGACGCGATCTCCTCAGCGACCTCGCTGACCGCCTCGTCGACCGGCACCCCGCGCCGCTCCTCCCCACTGCGATACCGGAAGGAGATCGCGCCCGCCGTCTCGTCGTCATCGCCGGCGATCAGCATGAACGGCACCTTCTGCCGTTGCGCATTGCGGATCTTCTTCTGCATCCGTTCGGCCGAGTCGTCGACCTCCACCCGGACCCCGCGCTCGCGCAGCTGCTCGGCGACGCCGCGCAGGTAGGGCACGTGCCGCTCGGCAATCGGGATCATGGTGACCTGCACCGGCGCCAGCCAGGCCGGCAGCGCGCCGGCGTAGTGCTCGAGCAGGATGGCGAAGAACCGCTCCACGGACCCGAACAAGGCGCGGTGGATCATGTATGGCCGACGGCGGGTGTTGTCCGCCGCCTGGTACTCCATGTCGAACCGGCCGGGCTCCTGCAAATCCACCTGCAGCGTAGACAGCTGCCAGCGCCGGCCGATCGCGTCCCGGATGTGTACGTCGATCTTGGGCGCGTAGAAGGCACCCTCCCCCGCGGCGACAACGTACGCCAGCCCGCTGGCCTCCAGCGCAACCCGCAGCGCAGCTTCGCCCTCGGCCCACTGCGCCGGCTCCCCGACGTAGCGCTCGGGGCGGGTGGCCAGCTCCGCCTCGAAGTCGGTGAGGCCGAAGTCGCGCAGCAGCCCGATCACGAAGGCGAGCAGGCTGGTCAGCTCGCCGGCCAGCTGCTCCGGCGTACAGAAGATGTGGCTGTCGTCCTGGGTGAAACCGCGCGCCCGGGTCAGGCCGTGCAGCACTCCAGACTTCTCGTAGCGGTAGACGGTGCCGAACTCGAAGAGCCGCAGCGGCAGGTCGCGGTAGGAGCGGCCGCGCGACTTGTAGATCAAGATGTGGCCGGGGCAGTTCATCGGCTTCGGGTAGTACGTCGCCCCTTCCAGTTCCATCGGCGGGTACATGCCGTCGGCGTACCACTGCAGGTGGCCGGAGGTCTCGAACAGCGTGGAGCGGGCGATATGCGGGGTGACGACGAACTCGTAGCCGGCCCGCTCATGGGCGGCCCGGCTGTAGTCCTCCATCGCCCGGCGGACCGCGCCACCCTTGGGGTGCCAGACCGCCAGCCCGCCGCCGATCTCGGTCGGAAACGAGAACAGGTCCAACTCTGCGCCCAGCCGGCGGTGGTCGCGCCGCTCCGCCTCGGCCAGCATCCGTAAGTGCACGGCCAAGGCCTCCTTGGACTCCCAGGCCGTGCCATAGATCCGCTGCAGCATCCGGTTCTTCTCGTCGCCGCGCCAGTAGGCGCCGGCGGTGCGCATCAGCCTGAACGCCGGGATCTGCCGGGTCGAGGGCAGGTGCGGCCCGCGGCAGAGGTCGGTGAACGCCAACCCCGGCGCCACCCCGGCCGCGGCCCGGCCGCCTTTGGAACCGACGTTGTCGTAGACGGTGATGTCCGGCCCGGCAGCGTCGACGGTTTCCTCGCCCTCGACGGCGCCGGCGGTCGCCCGATCGATGATCTCCAACTTGTACGGCTGGTCCGCGAACAGGCCGCGGGCCTCGTCCGGGTCGACCCGGCGGCGGGCGAAGGACTGGCCGGCCTTGATGATCTCGATCATCCGCCGCTCGATCGCCTCGACGTCGTCGGGGGTGAACGGTCGCTCGACGTCGAAGTCGTAGTAGAAGCCGTTCTCGACCGGCGGCCCGATGGCGAATTTGGCACCGGCGAAGAGGTCGGTCACGGCTTGAGCCAGCACGTGCGCGGTGGAGTGCCGCAGGATCGCCCGGCCCTCGGGGGTGGCCATGGGTACCGACTCCAGCCGGTCGCCGTCCTCGGGCACCCAGCTCAGGTCGTGCAGCTGCTCGGAGTTGGCCCGGACGGCAATGGCGGCAGTGATCCCTGCCCCGGCCAGGACGTCGCCCACCGACGCTCCGGCCGGTACGACGTGCGGCGTCCGGTCGACGGTCAGGCGGACGTCCGGCACAAGATCGCTCCAGGGTCGGCAGGCATCTTCAACACGATGCTACCGAGCCCGCCGCGGCCGACACCGCAGCGATGGTGGGCGATACTGGGATCGAACCAGTGGCCTCCTCGGTGTGAACGAGGCGCTCTCCCGCTGAGCTAATCGCCCTAGACGGTGCCCGACCCTACCCCACGCTGCCGGGCTCGGAGCGCCGGTCGAGGGGGTCGGTGCCACGGCGAGTGACTCGATCGCGCGTTTGCTGGTAGCGGCCCTTGGTCCAGTGCAGCGTCCGGCGCGCCCAGCGGAACTCGGTTGCCAGAATGGCCAGGCCAAGGAAGATCAGGAGCCAGCCGGGGCCGGGGAGCACCAGCAGTGCGATGCCGACGAGGGCAACGACGAATCCGGTGACGAAGACGCCAATGCGGTACGCCGCCCCCCACAAAGCGTGACGACGAATGCGCTCACGGTGATAAGTGAGCCGATTCATGCGTCCCATCTCCCTATATTATGGATGGGTCCCCCGAAATATTGTGGATGGGTCCCCCGAACGAGTGGTTACGTCCGTACATTGCGCGGGCAGGTCGTGGACCAGCGGCACACAGCCGCTGACGCGAACGCCCGAAGGGGTCCCGGCTATGACGCCCCGTCCAACCTCTGTCAGCACCGAGATGGAGTTGCGTCTGATCGTCCCGGGTGGCAGTCCCCTTCCCGTCGCGGCGGGACTGCAGTACGAGGCATCCGATCCCTACGCCGTCCACGTCGGCTTCCGCACCGGTGGGGGCGCGGACGGCAATGACGTAGTCGAGTGGACCTTCGCTCGGCAGCTGTTGACCGATGGAGTGGTCCGGGCGGTCGGTGAGGGCGATGTCCAGGTCTGGCCAACCGCAGGTTCGGGCAGCGCGGTGGTCTGCCTGGCGCTGTCCTCGCCGTCCGGGCGCGCGCTGTTCGAGGTGCCGCTCGGCGCGCTGGTTGACTTCCTCACCCGCACGTACGCCGCGGTGCCATCGGGAGCGGAGAGCGACTTCGTCGAGATCGACGCCGAACTGGCGCTGCTGATGTGGACGGAACCGGAGATCTGACCGAACGGCAGCGCCGACCGGGCATCGGAGCGGCGCACGTTGAACGGCCGGAGCCGCCTCGGCTACAGTCATCCTGTTGCCGCCGGGACGGCCCGGCGCACGCGGACGTGGCTCAGCTGGTAGAGCATCACCTTGCCAAGGTGAGGGTCGCGGGTTCGAATCCCGTCGTCCGCTCGGAAGTGCCCACTCGTTGGCGAAGGGGCATGTCGACCGCAGTACGGCTGGGCCAAGGGCGACCGCCGGCCCGACGGCGGAGTGGCCGAGTGGCTTAGGCAAGGGCCTGCAAAGCCCTGTACGCGGGTTCGATTCCCGCCTCCGCCTCGATGTTCGCACCCTGATTGCGACGCTTGAGTCCCGGGCGATTAGCTCAGCGGGAGAGCGCTACCTTGACACGGTAGAGGCCGCAGGTTCGACACCTGCATCGCCCACTTGCGTTACCGC
>JADGOU010000118.1 GCA_017882835.1 Frankiaceae bacterium
CACCCGCCCAGTCTCTCGGCCGGGTCCGACAATCCGGCGGACCGGGCATTCCTCCCCGCCCTGAACGGCGGGGCTTCCAGCCCGGGTTATCGGTGAGCGCACAGCAGGCCGCCAACGGCACCGGGACGGAGCTGCTGGCGCTCTACGACCTGGCGCGGCCGCAGGCCCGTGCCTTCTACGGCGAGGTGCTGGGTTGGCGGTTTTCGCCGGGCCGCGTCGAGGAAGGCTGGCAGGTGGAGGACGTCGTACCCATGACGGTGCTGTCCGGGGGTCACCGGCAGGCCACCGGCGTGCCGATGTGGCTGGTCGAGGACATCGCGGCCGCGGTCCAGCGGGTGCGGGACGCCGGCGGCACGTCGACCGAACCGCAGCGCCAGCCGTATGGCGTGATGGCCGACTGCACCGACGATCAAAGCATGCACTTCTACCTCGGACAGCTGTAGCCCGCTCGGCCGGTAGGCAGAACGGGGACGCAGCCTGGTTACTTGGTGAGAAGCCCAGCGGCGCGCCGCGGGCGGCGCGGCGTGGGGCGGCGGTGGTCGACCGGTGAGTGCAGCCGAAGCGTCAGCCGAGCCCGTTGCTGCGGAGCCAGTCGACCGCCACCCGGTCGGCTGGCTCACCGGCGAGCACGACCCGCCGGTTCAGCTCCACTACCCCCGCCGTGGTCAGCTTTGCGCTCACGGTGTTCACCACGTCGGCCAGACCTGAGCCGTAGCGCTCGGCAACCTGCCGGCGAACCACCGGCACAACGTTTTCCGCCGGCTGCAGGCCGCGGTCGTCGGCCAGGTGCACGATCCGACCATCACCCAGGTGGGGATCGGTGGTCTCCAGCATCCCGACGTCGATCTCGGCGTCGAGCAATGCCTCGGCCGTGATCTGGCGGGACGGCATCGGCAGGAACGCCCGGAAGCGCAGGTCGTACCGGTCTCGCAGGCCCGCGAGGCAGAACGGGCGCTCAGGACACTCCGGTGGGCCGCCGAAGGCCAGCGACGACGCGATGGGCACCAGGTCACTGACCTGGTGCAGGCCACGCGCGGTCGCGGTCGCCGCGGTCACCGCTACTCCGTTCTGGTCCTCCGCGGCGGCGAAGGCAAGTGCAACCAGGCCGCGCTCGCCCAGAGCCGCGGACAGACTGGTCGCCGCGTCCGCGACGGCGGTGGTGACCGAAGACTCGGCGCCCGCTGGGCTGGTCGACGAGGCGGCGGCAGACTGCAGGAACCGCAGCGCACTGCCGGCGTACTCGGGAACAAGGTCGACCAGGCCCTGCTCCATCGCTGGCTCGACCACCTCGCGCGACCCGAGACCCAACGTCCGGGTCACCGGGTAGCCGCGAACCTGCAGGGCCGTCGCGTAGATCTCGGCAAGCACGCGACTTTCCGGGAAGTCGAACGAGGCCACCCGCACCGTGGCCCGGGCTGGATCGCCTCGGTCGGCAGGCAGCGAACCGCCCCCCGTACACCCGAGTAAGAGCAAGCCAACCAATGCTGGACCGATCACGCGTCCGCGAACGCTCATGTCATCCGACCGCGATCCTGAGCGTCGACCCCAACGTGGACGATGCGAACTTCGCACGATAACAGTGTGGGCAGCCCGTTCAATCGGCGATACGGTCAGCCGTCGCGACCCGGATGGGGGGGCATGGCAGCGACACCAGACGCCATTGCGGTCGACCGCGGTACGGCATCCGAGCTGCCGCCGCGCATCGTCAGGTCGCGACGGCGGCGCCGGCCCTCCGGTGAACCACCGCCGCTACCTCGCCAGCTCAACACCTCCGGGCGATACTGGCTGGCGCTCGCGCTGGCCATGCTGGCGTTCTCGGTGGTTGCCAAGGTCAGCACCAGCGTCCGTCTGGCCGGCGCCGTGGTAGATCACCGGCTGCTGGACTGGGTGCTGCAGCTGCGTACCCCGGCGCTGACCAGGGTCACGCACGGCGTGGGCTGGCTGGCCACTCCGCTGGCGTTGCAGCTGGCCTGGTGGGCCAACGCCGCGGTCCTGCTCGGCTACCGCCGCTGGCGGCACCTGTTCGTCTGGATCGGTTCGATCTTGACCGTCAACACAGTGGTGCGGCTGGCGGCGCTGCTGTTCCAGCGTTCGCGGCCGCTGGGCATCGAGATTCTCGGACCCTGGCAAGGGTTCGCGATGCCGTCGCTGCCGATGGCGATCCTGAGCGCTGTGCTGGTGAACACGGCGTACTCGCTGGTGCCGCGCGGTCAGCGCCGACAGCTGGCCAAGGCAGCTGCGGCCGTCGCCATCGCAGTGGCGGGGCTGTCCCGGATCTACCTCGGCCAGGACCACCCGAGTGACGCGCTCGTGGGCGTGGTCATCGGCGTCACTATCCCCCTGCTGGCCTACCGGTTGCTGGTACCCGGCGATGTCTTCCCGGTCACCTACCGCCGGCAACGCTCCGCCCACCTCGACATCGGCGGTGCGCGAGGGCAGGCCATCCGCGCGGCGTTACAGGAACAGCTCGGCGTCGTCCCGGTCGACGTCCAGCCGTTCGGCTGGGCCGGTTCCGGCGGCTCGACCCCCCTTCGGGTCAAGATCAAGGGTGACCCGGAGAGCTATCTGTTCTGCAAGCTTTACGCCGCCAACCACCTACGCTCCGACCGGTGGTACAAGCTCGGGCGGACGCTGCTCTACGGCGGTCTGGAGGACGAGAAGGCATTCAACAGCGTCCGTCGGCTGGTCCAGTCCGAGGACTACGCGCTGCGGCTGATGCAGGCTGCCAACCTGCCCACTCCGGAGCCGTACGGCATCGTCGAGATCACCCCGGAGCGGGAGTACCTGCTCGTGACGGAGTTCTTCGACGGCGCGCGTGAGATCGGCGAGGTCGACGTCGACGACGCCGTCATCGACCAGGGTTTGCTGCTGGTCCGCCGGCTGTGGGAGGCCGGCCTCGCCCACCGCGACATCAAGCCGGCGAACCTGCTCGTGCGCGACGGACGCATGCTGCTGATCGACTTCTCCTTCGCTGAGGTACGGCCGAGTCCGTGGCGGCAGGCGGTGGACCTGGCGAACATGATGCTGGTCCTGGCGCTGCGCAGCGACCCCCGGAAGGTCTACGAGCGAGCCCAGGTGTTCTTCACGGTCGACGAGATCGCCGAGGCGTTCGCCGCCACCCGCGGGCTGACCATGCCATCCCAGCTGCGTCGTCTGATGCGCGCCCAGGGCCGTGACCTGCACGTCGAGTTCAAGCGGCTGCTGCCCTACCAAATCTCTCCGATCGCGATCCAGCGCTGGAGCTGGCGCCGGGTGCTGCTGGTACTGACCGCCGTCGGCGTGGGGCTGGTCGCAGTGCTGATCATCGCACAGCTGCTCACGAGTCCGCTGTGAGCCGGCGCACCGCGACCCTGGGTTTCCTCGCCGTACTGGCCGCGCTGCCGGTCGGGTTGACCGGCTGCTCACTGACGCCGGCCGGCGTCGGCCTGGACGCGGCGTGCGGCCATCCCGAGGAGCGGACCCGGCCGACCCTGGCGCTGATGGCGCAGTCGGTGCCCACGGCATCCCTGATCCCGTGCGTGCAGCTCATCCCAGCCGGCTGGACCCTGGAGGAGATCACCGCCGAGAGCGGCCGCTCGACCCTGGTCCTGAACTCCGACCGGGACGGTTCCCGGGCGCTGACGGTGGAGCTGACCGCGTCCTGCGACACCACTGGCGCCACTCCGGTGCCCAGCGACCAGGCCGGCGCCCGCCGTTATGAGCGGCCCGAGCGCATCACATCGGGGTACGTCGGTCGGCGCTACTACGTCTATCCCGGCGGCTGCACGACCTACCGGTTCGACCTGCACGGGGCGAGTCAGGCGCAACCGGTCAACGAGGCGTCGCTGGCGATCGGGTTCACCACCCGAGACGTCATTCGGACGGCGACGCTGCGGGATACCGGTGGCCGCTACCCCCTCGATCCGCCGACCGCGAAAGCTCAGAAGCCGTGACCGCGCATCGGCCCGGTCCCGCCGCGCCCGGAGGTGGGTAGCGCGGCGCCGGCGACGTCCGCCCCCGCCGTCGCACCGGATTTGGTGCCACCGCCGACCCGGGTCCGGCCGGCGCGGCCCGCTCGCACTCGCGAGCGCGTCAGGCGGTCTCGGCACTCGGGTCGCTCGCGGTCGTGATCGTCATCTTCTGGTACTTCCCGCCCCAGTACGCCGACATCTCCAAGGTCGGGTCCTCGGTGCGCGACATGACGTGGCTGGAGGTGACCACGCTCGTCGTCGCCGCCGGCTGCAACCTGGCGACGTACCTGTTCGTCATGGTGGCCACCATGCCGGGGCTGACGTACTCCCAGGCTTTCGTGGTGGCCGAGTCCTCCACCGCGGTCGCCAACACCGTGCCCGCCGGTGGGGCCATCGGGATCGCCACCAGCTTTGGAATGTTTCACTCCTGGGGGTTCTCCCGCTCGCGGATCAGTGTCTCGCTGCTGCTGACCGGAATCTGGAACAACTTCGCCAAGCTGAGTCTGCCCGTGCTGGCGCTCGCGCTGATCGCCCTGCAGGGCAACCCGAGCACCGGCCGCCTGATCGCGGGGTTGACCGGGATCGCCGCGCTGATTGGCGCGATCACGGTCTTCGCGCTGGTGCTTCGCAGCGACGCCTGGGCGCAGCGCGTCGGCGACGGTCTGGCTCGATGGGTGTCCGCGCTGCAGCGGCCACTCGGCCGCAAGCGGGTCGAGGGCTGGGGCAAGGCGACTCGCAAGTTCCGCTCGCGGACCATCCTGCTGCTGCGCTCCCGCTGGCACTGTGCTGACCCTGGCCACCCTGGTCAGTCACCTGTCGCTGTTCCTGGTGTTGCTGCTGGCGCTACGGCACATCGGCGTGTACAACCGGGAGGTGAGCTGGGCCGAGGCGCTGGCCGTCTTCGCCTTCGCCCGGTTGGTCACCGCGATTCCGATCACCCCGGGCGGCATCGGCATCGTGGAGGTAGCGCTGATCGCAGGGCTGTCGGCTGCCGGGGGCGCGCGGCCGCAGGTGGCCGCCGCCGTCCTGGTCTTCCGGGCGCTGACCTACGTGCTGCCCATCCCGCTGGGGTTGGGGGCGTACGTGTTCTGGCGGCGCAACTCCTCCTGGCGGCGGGCACCGAACGCCGCCCCCCGGACCGAGCTCGTCCCCGAGTCGGCATGAAACCGGCTGCGGCTGCGGCTGCGGCCGCGGTCACGACCCGCGACCCGGCGCACCGGCCTGGCGCGGCGGCCCCGGCTCGGGCCGGCCGTCAGCCGCCACCGGGGCGATTTGATCGTTGCCGTCGTCGCGGTGGCGGTCCTGGTGCTGAGCGCGCTGCCGGTACACGCCAACCGCGTATCCGGCCCGGAGCGGTCGGTCTTCCACTGGGTCAACAACGGGGTCGCCGTACCGTTCGTGATCGTCTGGCCGGTCATGCAGCTGGGCAACATCGTCGTCGTACCGGTCGCCGCGGCTGTGGCCCTGGCCACCCGGCGGGTGCGACTGGCCGCCAGCATCCTGATCGGCGGCGCACTGGTCTACGAGCTGGCCAAGGTCGTCAAGCGACTAGTCGTCCGCGGCCGGCAGCCGGCGCTGCTGCCCGGCGTGCATATCCACGGCACGGCGGCCCAGGGACTCGGGTACGTGTCCGGGCACGCCGGTGTGGTGGCGCTGCTGCTGACGGTCGCGGTGCCATACCTCGGTCGCCGGGTGCGGTGGGTGGTCGACATCCTGGCGGTGGCAGTCTGCCTGGCGCGGCTCTACGTCGGCGCCCATCTGCCGCTCGACGTGGTCGGTGGAGCGGCACTCGGCGCGGCGGTCGGCGCCGGAATGCGGCTGGTGTTCGGTCGGCCGGCCCCGTGCTGACCAACCACGCGATGCTGACCAACCACCGGCGGGCGCTGGTCTGTTGTCTGTCTGGTGCGGCGCTGATCGGTGTCCTGCTCGCCGTGCCCGGCCCGAAGGGTGCCCTGCAACAGCTCGACGACAGGGTCTACCGGGTCACGGCCACCATCCGGATCGCGCCGCTGACCCGGGCCGCCAAGGCGTTCGACCTGCTCGGTGGCGTTTGGGTCAACTGGCCATTGCGGGCGGCGGCTGCCCTGCTGCTGGCTTGCCGGCGCCGGTGGGTGCAGCTGACCGCCTTCGCCGTGGCGGTAGCGAGCTCGGAATACTTGATCGGAAAGCTGAAGGCCGGATATGCCCGGTCTCGTCCGCCGCACGCGCTGGTGTCTACCAGTGGTTCCTCCTTCCCCTCCGGGCACGCGGTCGCCATCACGGTCACCGCGGTCGGCCTGGTCATCGTGCTTGTCAGCCCAGGCCCACGGCGCTCGGTCTGGCAGCTGCGGGCCGTGGTCTTCGCCTTCATGATGGCCCTGAGTCGGGCCTACCTCGCGGCCCACTGGCTCTCCGACGTGGTCGCTGGAGTTCTGCTGAGGGGCGGCCTGGCGATCGGCTGGCCGGCGGTGCTGCAGTCGGTCAGAGGTGTCCGAACCCAGGTGGTCACGCCCGCCGGCATGGGTGAACGGTGGCCCTGACCCCGGCGGATGGATGGTCGGCGGACACCGGCAGTCGCCTGCTCGGTGGGCTCACCGCTTTCGCGCTCACGTTGCTCCCGGTGCGCGGCGGCGGCGTCGCGGCCGGCGAAGCATCGGTCTTCCGGCTGGTCAACGGTCTACCCGACTGGCTGCACCCACCGGCGTGGCTGGTGATGCAGCTTGGGAGTCTGGGAGCCGTACCGATTACGGCTGCAATGGCCGTCCTGACCGATCAACCTCGGCTGGCGGCCCGGCTGGCCGTCTCCGGCGGCAGCACATACGTGCTGGCCAAGGGGGTCAAGCGGCTGGTTCGCCGGGGGCGACCCGTCGAGCTGTTGGCGGACGTGCACATTCGCGGCCGGGCGGCGTCCGGTCACGGCTACCTGTCCGGGCACGCCGCGGTCGCCACGGCGCTGGCCGAGGCTGCCCGCCGCAGCCTTCTCCGACCGGCGGGTCGAGCAACGCTCGCCGCCGCCCCAGCGGTCGCGCTCGCCCGGCTCTACGTCGGCGCGCATCTGCCCTGGGACGTCGCCGGCGGACTGGCGTTGGGGTGGACCGTCGACGCCGTCGTCGGTGCGGCCATGCCGGGACGCCGCGCAGTGCCGGGGCAGATCCTGCGGAGGCGCGGCACTGGCACGTGCGGGCGCCTGGATTGAGCCGGCACGTCCCGCACAGCGCCCAACCACCTGAGCGCCCAACCACCTGAGCGCCCAACCACCTGAGCGCCAACCACCTGACCGACGGGTCGAAGTGCGTCATGGTCAGCGTGATTCGACCCTCGCTCGAGGCCGTGTTGCGTCCGGCTGTTGTGCCCCCAGCGTGCCCTAGGCTCAGTGATCCACCCATCTCCGCAGGTCAAGGGGGTACGACGGACGAGTCGGCCTGCACGCCGGGTTCTGTTCACGCCCCTCCTTGACCTGCAGTTTGTCGAGGGTCAAGGCCCTGACCTGCGGAAACGTGGGACAGCATTACCCAGCGCGACCCCATTACTCCCTACGATTCCCAAATCTTGTGTAACCGATGTGTAACCGACCATGATCCACAGCTATTTCGGCCAGCGCATATGGTGCCGGAAATGTTCGACGATGACCTCCGCCCGCTGGGCGATGTTGGTGGGATGCAGCGACACCCACCGGGCCAGCGCCACCGCCGCCTTGCCCTTGGGCAGCTCCGGGTCCTCCCCACCCAGGCCGTTCGCCAGCCGGTAGTAGGTGGCGTAGGTCGTGTAGTTCGCGAGCACGTCGAGGATGAACCCCTCCTTCGATCGCCTGACGCATCGAGTACAGGTGGAACGGCTCGTACCGCTCGGCCCCGGCCGGATCGACAATGGCCTCGCCGAACAGCGCCAGTGTCTTGTGCTTCGGCGTCGCGGTGAACGCGAAGAACGTCAGATTCGCCTGCCGGCCGCGAGCCGTGGCGGACTCGGCGAGCAGGTCCTCAACATCCCTCACCGCAACCTCCGCGGCAGCGTCCGCGCTCTCCGCGGCGACGAGGGCCTCGTTCCCGGAGAACCCAGCCGGGTCGCCCTCACCGCTGCCGGACCCGCTCACCGACGCCCCCGCCGTCCCGCCTGCCGGGCGAGCAGCTCGTCTCGGCCGGTCTCCCCGGCCGCCTCGAGCTTCGCCAGCGCGGACCGGTAGCGCTCGACCGCTGCTCGCACCCCGGCCACCT
>JADGOU010000119.1 GCA_017882835.1 Frankiaceae bacterium
AACGCCGTCTCCTGCGCCGGCGTCGGGGACAGGCGGAACCGGGACACCCGCCCAGTCTCTCGGCCGGGTCCGACAATCCGGCGGACCGGGCATTCCTCCTCGCCCTGAACGGCGGGGCTTCCAGCCCGGGTTATCGGTGACCGCGACGCTTCTGGACGGCCGGGCGACCGCCGCCGCCATCCGGGTCGAGCTGCGGGCGCGGGTGACCGCCCTGCGCGCGGGCGGCACGGTGCCTGGGCTGGCCACCGTGCTGGTCGGCGACGATCCGGGGTCGCACGCCTACGTCCGGGGGAAGCATCGGGCCTGCGCCGAGGTGGGCATCGAGTCCAGCTCGATCCAACTGCCGGAGTCCGCCACCCAGCGTGCGGTCGAGGCGGAGGTGTCCCGGCTGAACGCCGATCCGGCCTGCACCGGCTTCATCGTCCAGCTCCCGCTGCCGACCGGCCTGAACGTCGGGCGGATCCTCGCCGTCGTCGACCCCGCCAAGGACGCGGACGGGCTGCATCCGATCAACCTCGGTCGGCTGGTCCTGGGCGAGCCCGGTCCGCTGCCGTGCACGCCGCGGGCGTGTGTGGAGCTGTTGCGCCGCTACGACGTACCGCTCGACGGCGCGGAGGTCGTCATCGTCGGGCGCGGCATCACCGTCGGGCGGCCACTGGGCCTGCTGCTGAACCGGCGAGCGGAGAATGCCACGGTCACGGTATGCCACACCGGGACGCGCCACCTCGGCTGGCACACCCGGGCGGCCGACATCGTGGTCGCCGCCGCCGGGAAGGCCGGCCTGCTCACCGCCAACATGGTCACCCCGGGTGCGACCGTGCTCGACGTGGGCATCACCCGCACCGACGCCGGACTGCTCGGCGACGTCGCCGCCGACGTCCGCGACGTCGCCGGCCGGCTGGCCCCGATGCCCGGTGGCGTCGGTCCGATGACGATAGCGATGCTGCTCACCACTGTCGTGGAAGCCGCCGAGCACAGCTCGGGCGAAGTTAGCGCCGGAGAGCGCAGCGCCGCCGAGCACCGGCCAGATCCAGGCGCCTAAACTCACCAAGCAGCGCGACCACCAGTCACGGCACCACGGCAGCTGGCCGCCGTTGGCGCTAACCGGCCTGGCGCACCCCAGCGTCGTCGGTGGGCAGTGGGCGAACCACTCCCGCGCTGACGACTTCGTTGGCCAGGCGAGCCCGCCGGTTGACCCCCTCCGGGATCCGGAACTTCTGGTAGAGCCGCAGCAGGTGCTGCTTGACCGCCGCCTCGGTGACGACCAGCTCGTCGGCGATCTCGCGTGCGGCCGCCGGCGCCACGAACGCGTCTTGGCGCAGCGCCGGTCGGCACAGGGCAGTCAGCACCTCGACCTCGCGACGGGTCAAGTCCGGCGCGCTGACCCGGCGTAGCTCCACGGTCTGGTCGCCGGCCTGCGGAGACGTAAGTCCCCCGAGACGGGTGCGGGCGA
This sequence comes from Frankiaceae bacterium, assembly GCA_017882835.1. Taxonomy (GTDB): domain Bacteria; phylum Actinomycetota; class Actinomycetes; order JADGOU01; family JADGOU01; genus JADGOU01. The sequence continues at coordinate 1,454 of JADGOU010000119.1, forward strand.
CGCCGAAGGCGATGACGTCGCCGTCGGTGAGCACGCGGCGGCCGATCGGCCGGCCGTTCACCCGGGTGCCGTTGCGGGACAGGCCCAGGTCGGCGACGTAGAGGTGGGCACCCCGACACACCAGCTCGGCGTGCAGTAGGGACACGCTGGGGTCATCGAGGCTGATGTCGACGCCGGAACCCCGGCCGACGGTGGTCACGTCGGCCCGCAGGTCGAAGACCGCGCCGGTATCCTCCACCCGCAGGTGCGGCATCCAGTCTCCTTCCGCTTCGCGCCGAGCTTGAGCGCGGCCGGCGGCCCGCCCAGTGTCCGCCGTTCGACGCCTCCCCGCGAAGTACCCCGGCCCATGGCCGCCACACCGACATGCCGCGACGGCCGCGGCCGTCGCGGCATATCGCTGCTCGGTTGATCGTCTCGGCCAGCCCGGCTGGGCTACACTTCCCCCGAAGGTTCGGAGGAGGCAGGCAATGGCCGACCCAGCGTCGCACCTGATCGCCGCAAGGTCTTCTCGGGGTTTTGCCGACGTGGTCGCCGCCTCCACAGCACTCAGCGACATCGACGGCCGGGCCGGGAGGTTGTTCTACCGGGGCTATGACATCCACGACCTCCTCGGCCGCGTCTCCTTCGAGGAGTGCGTCCACCTCCTGCAGCGAGGCACGCTGCCCACCCAGCGCCAGCTCGACGACCTGCACGCCAACCTGGCCGCCGCCCGGACTCTCGGTCCCACCGTAGAGTCGGTCCTCGATCAGGTGAGCGCCACAGCAAGGCCGATGGAAGCCCTGCGCACGCTGGTCTCCGTGGCCGGCAGCGACGACCCGGACAAGGACTCCAACCGCCCGGACGCCAACCAGCGCAAGGCGGTGCGGCTGGTCGCCCAACTGCCGGTGCTCGTCGCCCGCTACCACGCTGCCCGGACCGGCACGTTGGCTCCGGAGCCAGAACCCGGACTAGGGATCGCCGGCAACCTGCTCTACCAGATAACCGGGAAGCCGCCGGAGCCCGAACTCCAGGCGGCCCTCGACGAGAGCCTAGTTCTCTACGCCGACCACACCATGAACGCGTCCACCTTCGCCGCCCGGGTCTGCGCCGCGACGCTGTCCGATATGCACTCCGCCGTCGTGGCGGCGGTGGGGACCCTCAAGGGGCCGCTGCACGGCGGGGCCATCCAGGCCGTGATGGCGATGCTGGAGTCGATTCCCAACGTCGACGCGGTCGAGGCCGCGGTCGACGACCGGCTGGCCCGCGGTGAGAGGATCATGGGCTTTGGGCTTCGGGCCTACCATGCCCAGGACCCCCGGGCTCGGCACCTGGCTCGGATCTCCCGGCAGCTCAGCGAGGCGCAGGGGGTTGACTACTACTACCGGCTCTCCGTGCGCCTCCAGGAGACCGTGCTGGAGCACCGCGGCCTCTACCCGAACGTCGACTTCTATGCCGCCAGCGTCTTCCACGCGCTGGGCGTCCCGACTGAGCTCTTCCCGGCCCTGACGGCGTCTGCCCGAACGGCGGGCTGGACCGCACACGTGATGGAGCAGCACCTGGACAACCGGTTGATCCGCCCCGACAGCGAGTACGTCGGTGAGCGCGACCAGAAGTGGGTCCCGATCGAGGAGCGCTGAATGCGCCGCTGGGACCGGCTGCGCAACCAGCTGCCGATGCTCGCCGTACTCCTGGTCAGCGGCACCGGGCTCGCTGCGGTGGCGATCCACCACTGGCGCAAGGGCCTCTACGTGATCGGTGCGGGCGTTGCCCTCGGCGCCGTGCTGCGACTGCTGCTGCCGACCCGGCGGGTCGGGCTGCTCGCCGTTCGGGGTCGAACCCGCGACGTGATCGCGCTGGGCACATTGGGGCTGGCTATCGTCGTACTGGCCGCGCTGGTGCCGGCGGTGCGAACTCTGCCCCCACCCTGAGTCCGGCTCGGTCCCTGGCCTGTCCGGTCTCTCCGCTAGCCTGGACCGACCGACGGCAGGGCCGCCAAGGGCCGCGGGTGGCCCTTGGCGGCCCTGGCCTAGACTCAACGAGGAGCGGACGACCGCATGGGAAGCACGCACCGCGTCACCCTCATCCCCGGCGACGGCGTCGGACCGGAGCTGACCGAGGCCACCCGCCGGGTGCTCGAGGCAGCCGCGGCGACGGCGGGCTCGTCGTTCGACTGGGACCGGCAGGAGGCCGGCGTCGACAACATGGAGACGGCCGGTACGCCGCTGCCGCCCGCCGTACTGGACTCGATCCGGGATACCAAGATCGCCATCAAGGGGCCGATCACAACGCCGATCGGGACCGGCTTCCGGTCGGTCAACGTGGCGCTGCGGGCCGAGCTCGACCTCTACGCCTGCCTGCGGCCGTGCAAGACCTACCCAGGCGTGCGCAGCCGGTTCGACCACGTCGACGTGGTGATCGTGCGGGAGAACACCGAGGATCTGTACGCCGGGATCGAGTACGAGCACGACACCGACGCGGCCAACAAGGTGATCGAGTTCTGCAACACCCTGCAGGCCAAGCAGATCCGGCCGCACTCCGGGATCTCGATCAAGCCAATGAGCGAGTTCGGGTCGGCGCGGGTCATCCGGTATGCGTTCCAGTACGCCCAGGGCTACGGCCGCCAGCGAGTGCACTGCATCACCAAGTCCAACATCATGAAGCACACCGACGGGCTGTTCCTCGCGGTGTTCCGCGAGGTGGCCAAGGACTTCCCGGACATCGAGCCGCGGGAGAACCTCGTCGACGCGACCTGCATGGGCCTGGTGCAGCGGCCGGAGGAGTGGGACGTTCTTGTGCTGCCCAACCTCTACGGCGACATCCTCTCAGACCTGACCGCCGGCATGGTGGGCGGGCTGGGGGTGGCCCCGGGCGCCAACTTCGGCACCGAGGTGGCCGTGTTCGAGGCGACGCACGGGTCGGCGCCCAAGTACAAGGGGCAGAACAAGGTCAACCCGACCGCCATGATCCTGTCCGGAATGCTGATGCTGCGCCACCTCGGGGAGGCCGAGGCGGGCGACCGCCTCGAGCAGGCGGTGGCCGCCGTGCTCGGCGAGGGCGCCCGGGTGACCTACGACATGAAGCCCAACCGCAACGACCCGAGCGCGGTCGGGACATCGCAGTACGCCGACGCCATCATCGAGAAGCTGGGAGCCTGACGAGCATGGGCAGCAACGGCGCCAACGAAACCGCCAACAACAGAGGGAAAGTGACCGTCGTCGGAGCCGGCTTCTACGGTGCGACGACCGTGCAGCGCCTCGCCGAGTACGACATCTTTGAAACCGTCGTGATGACCGACATCATCGAGGGCAAGCCGCAGGGCCTGGCGCTCGACCTGAACCAGAGTCGGCCGATCGAGGGCTTCGAAACGCGGATCATCGGCACCAACGGCTACGAGGAGTCGGCCGGCTCCGACATCGTCGTCATCACCGCTGGCCTGCCGCGCAAGCCCGGCATGAGCCGGATGGATCTGATCGAGAAGAACGCCGGCATCGTCCGCTCGGTGACCGAGCAGGTCAAGGTCACCTCGCCGGACGCCGTGATCGTGGTCGTCTCCAACCCGCTGGACGAGATGACCGCCCTGACCGCCATCGCCTCGGGCTTCCCGAAGAACCGGGTGATGGGCCAGGCCGGCATGCTCGACACCGCCCGGTTCACCAACTTCGTGGCCGAGGAGCTCGGCGTACCGGTGCGCTCGGTGCGCACGCTCACCCTGGGCTCGCACGGGGACACCATGGTGCCGGTGCCGTCCCAGTGCACTGTCGACGGCAAGCCGCTGGCCGACGTGCTGCCGGCGGAGAAGATCGCCGAGATCGTCGACCGGACCCGCAACGGCGGCGCCGAGGTAGTGGCGCTGCTCAAGACCGGGTCCGCCTACTACGCTCCGTCGGCCGCGGCTGCCCGCATGGTCAAGGCGGTGGCCGAGGACTCCGGCGCCGAGATGCCGGTATGCGCGTGGGTCTCCGGGCAGTACGGCATCTCGGACGTCTACCTCGGGGTGCAGGCTCGGGTTGGCCGCGAAGGCGTCAAGGAGGTCACCGAGCTGCCACTAGAGTCCGACGAGCTGGGTGCGCTCAAGCAGGCCGCGGAGGCCGTGCGCGCCAAGCAGGCGGACGTGGCCAACCTGTGAGGCCGATCCGCTAGGACGGCACAGCCGCAAGGAACGCCGATGGACGGGCCAAGTAGTCCGGCGTACCGCCCCCTGTGCCGGGGAGGCGGTACGCCGTGACCACGCTGATCAACGTCGGCATCGTGCTCGCTCTGATCATCTTTGAAGGATTGTTCGTCGCCGCCGAGCTGGCGTTGGTGTCGCTGCGCGAGGGCCAGGTACGGGCGTTGGCGACGGCCGGCCGGCGCGGCGCGGCGGTGGCCCGGCTGGTCGCCAATCCCAACCGCTTCCTCGCCTCGGTGCAGATCGGGGTGACGGTCACCGCGTTGCTGTCCTCGGCGTTCGGCGCGGTGACGCTGTCCAAGGAGGCCACCAAAGGGTTGCGGGCGGCGGGCATGTCCTCCGGTGTCGCCTCGGCGCTGGGCTTCCTCGGTGTCACGATCTTGATTTCCTTCGTCACCCTGGTCGTCGGGGAGTTGGCGCCCAAGCGGCTGGCGCTGCAACGCGCCGAGGGCACGGCGCTGCTGGTGGCCCCGTCACTGAACCGGATGGCCCTGATCACGCAGCCGGTCATCTGGCTGCTGTCCAAGTGCACGGACGTCGTCGTCCGGTTGCTCGGCGGTGACCCGAACACCTCGCGCGAGAGCATCAGCGAGCAGGAGCTGCGCGGCTTGGTCGCCTCCCACGAGTCGCTGACCCCGGACGAGCGCAAGCTGATCGACGAGGTGTTCGCCGCCGGCGAGCGGCAGCTCCGCGAGGTGCTGGTGCCGCGTACCGAGGTGGTGTTCCTGGACGCCTCGCTGCCGATCTCGGCCGCGGCCCGGATCGCCGGCGAGGCGGCACACTCCCGGTTCCCGGTCGTGCGGGGGTCGAACGACGACGTGGTCGGGTTCGTGCACGTCCGCGACCTGTTCACCGGGGAGTCCGCGACCTCGGGTGGTCGGGTCAGCCAGGTCCTGCGCGAGGTCAAGCTGCTACCGGCGACGAAGAAGGTGCTGATTGCCCTGTCGGAGATGCGCCGCGAGGGTCACCACCTGGCGATCGTCGTGGACGAGTACGGCGGAACCGCCGGCATCGTCACTCTCGAGGACCTGATCGAGGACCTGATCGGCGACATTCGGGACGAGTACGACGTGGAAGGCGAGCAGGCCCGCACGCTGCGCGGCGGCGACATCGAGGTCGACGGCCTGCTCAACCTGGACGAGTTCGCCGAGCAAAGTGGAGCCAGCCTGCCCGACGGCCCGTACGAGACAGTGGCAGGCTTCGTCATGGCCGCCTTGGGGCATGTGCCGGGATTGGGGGAGTCGGTGGAGTACGACGAGCGCCGGCTGACTGTGACAGCGCTGGACAACCGGCGGGTAGCCCGGGTGCGGGTGACCGCCAATCCCGGCGTCCCAGCCGTCCCAGCCGTCCCAGCCGTCCCAGCCCGCCCCGGCGGCCCCGGCGGCCCAGCCGGGACGATCGAGCCACCGTCGGAGGAGTCCACGCCCCTGCCAGACTGGAGCCATGCCGGTCGAACCCACCTCGCCGCCGACGGAAAGTAAGTCGGCCGACCGACCCGTTTTGTCGCCGAAGCCGCGGGTGCTCTCCGGTATCCAGCCGACGGGCATCGGCTTCCACCTCGGCAACTACTTGGGCGCGGTGCGCAACTGGGTGGCCATGCAGGACGACTTTGATGCGTTCTACTTCGTGCCCGACATGCACGCGATCACGGTGCCGCACGATCCGGCGACGCTGCGCCGCCGCACTCGCGAGTCGATCGCCGAGCTGATGGCGCTCGGGCTGGACCCGGCCCGGTGCACGCTGTTCGTGCAGAGCCACGTGCCTGAACACGCGGAGCTCGCCTGGGTGCTGGGCTGCATCACCGCATACGGCGAGGCCAGCCGGATGACGCAGTTCAAGGACAAGGCGGCGCGCAGCGAGCTCGGTGCCGCCACCGTTGGCCTGTTCAACTACCCGGTACTGCAGGCCGCCGACATTCTGCTGTACCAGGCCGACCAGGTGCCCGTCGGGGACGACCAGCGCCAGCATCTGGAGCTCACCCGGGATCTTGCCAAGCGCTTCAACAGCCGGTTCGGGGGAACCTTCACCGTGCCGGCGCCGTACATCCCGGCTCGGTCGGCCCGGATCGCGGACCTACAGGACCCAAGCCGCAAGATGAGCAAGTCCCGGCCCCCCGCGGGCACCGTGTACATACAGGACGACCCCAAGGCGCTGGCGAAGAAGGTCCGCAGTGCGGTCACCGACACTGGCCGAGAGGTCCGCGCGGCCGAGGAGAAGCCGGGAATCAGCAACCTGCTGAACATCCTGTCGACGCTCACGGGGCGCGGCATCGTCGATCTCGAGGCGACGTACGCCGACAGCGGCTACGGCGCCTTCAAGGCCGACGTGGCGGCGGCACTGGTTGAGTTCGTCGCGCCGATCCAGCAGCGGTACCGCGACATCCTGGCCGACGAAGCGGGGCTGGACGCCGTCCTGGTGGCGGGGGCGGCCAAGGCGACGGCGGTGGCCGCCGACACGATGCGCCGAGTGCGGGCTGGCGTCGGCTTCTTGCCCTTGGGGTCGCGGAGCGGCTGACCCGGCCGACGCCGCCCCCT
>JADGOU010000120.1 GCA_017882835.1 Frankiaceae bacterium
CCGGACTGCCAGTGGTCCTGCTCGAACACCGGGGTGTAGACGCGGATGTGCGGCGTACCGGCTTCGCGGTGGCGACCAAGCTCCCAGTGCGCCAAGGCCATCCCGAACAGGTCGATCTCGCTGCGGTCGATGATGTCGTCCGGCGGGGTGCGCCGGTAGTACTCCCGCAGGAAGCACTCGAACCCGGCGGCCTCCAACTGCGCCAGCCCGCCGCTGCCCTGGCGAAGCGTCTGGATGGCCCGGTCGATCAGATCGGCTTTGGCCTGCTCCAGCGTCGTCGGCATCCGTGGTCCTCTCATCTCCGCCGGCTGGATTGTCCCGGGTCAAACCGCGGCGTACCGCCGTCGGACAGCACGGCGCCGCCCCCCACCGTAGTGAGCGGGCGGCGCCGGCTGCGGATCGGTCGGCGGTACGCCTGGGCGCAGGCGAAGAGAGGTCAGGCCCCGTAGTAGCCCTTGCGCAGCAGGTCGATGATCTCGCCCAGCATCGGCATCCGCGGGTTGGTGCGCAGGCTCGGGTCGTCAAAAGCCGCCCGGGCCAGGTCCGGGATGGCTGCCTCGAACTCGTCCTCGTGCACTCCCGCGTCCTTCAGTGTCAGCGGCATGTTGAGGGAGATGACGAGATCCTCCACCGCGGTGAACAGCCGCAGACGGCGCTCCTCGTCGGTGTGACCACCGAAGATCACGTTGCCCAGCTGGGCGTACTTCTCCGGCGCGACGTAGGAGGAGTAGCCCGGCGCCGGCATGAACTTGGTCGGCAGCGAGGCGTTGTAGCGCATCACGTGCGGCAGGAAGATGGCGTTGGTCCGGCCATGCGGGATGTGGAAGTGCGCGCCCACCGAGTGCGCCAGGGCGTGGTTCACGCCGAGGAAGGCGTTGGAGAACGCCAGGCCGGCCAGGGTGGCGGCGTTCGCCATGGAGGTGCGGGCCTCGATGTCGTTGCCGTTGGCGTACGCCCGTGGCAGCGCTTCGAAGATCAGCCGCGCCGCCTGCACGCAGAACGCGTCGCTGAACGGCGAGGCGAAGATCGACACGGCCGCCTCGACGGCGTGGGTCAGGGCGTCGATGCCGGTGTCGGCCGTGCTACCCGGTGGCAGCGAGCGGGTCAGCATCGGGTCGACGATCGCCGTGTCCGGCGTCAGCGTGTAGTCGATCAGCGACATCTTGCGGTCGCCGACGGTGATGACGGCGCCCGGGGAAACCTCGGAGCCGGTGCCCGAGGTGGTCGGCATGGCGATCAAGCGCGCCTTGTGCACCGTCTGCGGATACTCGGCCACCCGCTTGCGTGGGTCGAGCCACGGCAGCGCCAACTCGCGCAGGGTGACTTCGGGGTGCTCCCAGAACAGCCGCATGGCCTTGGCGGCGTCGAGCACCGATCCGCCGCCGACGGCGATGATCGTGTCCGGACGGACCCGCTCGAGCATCTCCGCACCCAGTCGGCACAGCGCCTCATCGGGTTCCGGCGTCACCGTGGCGAAGACCCGGACGTTGTCAGAGCGTAGGTGGTGGCGGATCTCGTCGACAATGCCGCTGGCTTCCATGATCGGGTCGGTGACGACCACAACCTGGTTGGCCTCCATCTCGCGCAGGTTCTCGATCGCGCCGGCGTTGAAGTAGGTCTCGGACGGCACCCGGAACCACTGCGACGGCGTCTTGCGCCGGCTGACCTGCTTGAGGTTCAGCAGGTTCTTGTAATTGACGTTGTCCGTGGTGCTCGACCCCCCCCAGGTCCCGCAGCCGAGCGAGAACGTCGGTGGCAATGAGTTGTACACGCCGCCCAACGCGCCGACCGCCGTCGGGGCGTTGACGAGGATCCGACCGGTGCGGACGGCGTGAGCATAGCGCTGCACGATGTCGTCGTCGTTGGCGTAGATCGCCGAGGTGTGCCCCAGGCCGCCGTGCTCGGTGACCAGCACGCAGGCGTCGATGGCGTGCTGTTCGTTCGGCGAGCGGACCACCCCGAGCACCGGCATGAGCTTTTCCTGCACCAGCGGGTGCGCTGCCAACTGCTCCAGGTCTGACGGGAGCAGGGCAAGCATGACCTTGGTATTCGGCTCCACCGTGATACCGGCCCGGCGCGCTAGCTCGGGCGCCTGCTGACCCAGGGCCATCAGGTTCACCTTGGTGCTGCAGCCGAAGGCGAACTCGGCCAGCCGATCGGCCTCCTCGGTGCTGAGCAGGTGTGCGCCCATCCGTTGGAACTCGGCGATGACCTGGTCGTAGACCACGTCGTCGATGACGGCGGTCTGCTCGGCCGGGCAGATCATCGAGGCGTCGAACGTCTTGGAGATCAGGACGTCGACCACCACCCCCTTGATGTCGGCGGTGCGGTGGATGTAGAGGGGGGCGTTGCCGGGGCCGACGCTGATCGCTGGCTTGCCGGCGGAGTTGGCCAGCTCGACGATCGTCGGCCCGCCGGTGGTCCAGATGAAGTTGATCCCCGGGTGCTTGAACAGGTAGTGGGTCGGCTCGTGCTCACGGTCGGGCACCACTTGAATGGTGCCGGGCGGCAGCCCCACCTTCTCGCCCGCCTCGCGAATCACCGCCGCCGAGCGCTCCGCCGAACGCACGGCGTGCGGGGACGGCCGGAAGATGATCGCGTTGCGGGTCTTGGCCGCGACGATGGCCTTGAACAGCACTGTCGAGGTCGGGTTGGTGATCGGTGTGATGGCCATCACGACACCGATCGGCTCGGCGACGTAGTCGATGTTGGCCTCTTCGTCGTGGTCGACGACGCCGACGGTCTTCTTGTCCTTGAGGTAGTTGTAGAGGAACTCGGTGGCCAGGTAGTTCTTGATGACCTTGTCCTCGAAGACCCCGAAACCGGTCTCTTCCATCGCCACCCCGGCGAGATCGATGGCGACGTCCAGCCCGGCGACCACCATGGCCAAGACGATGTCGTCGACGGCCTTCTGGTCGAGCTTGCGGAACGCGGCCGCCGCCGCCTGAGCCCGGTCCACGACGGCGTTCAACTCGGCGATCTTGGCCTCGTCGAGTCCGAACGTGGCGTCGGTCATGGTCTTCGTCATATCGGCGTCCTTTCCTCACTTCGGTCGTGACCGGGCTGGGCAACAGCGTCAAAACTACCCGCCGGACGCCCGAGCGCGGGTCCCACGATGCGGCACCGCGCTGGCATCAGGTCAGAGGAAAAGGTCACGAGGAGCGCGGGTCGAATCTCAGACGCACACAGTCAGCAGACAGCCTAGCCTCGGCCAGGACCGCGGCGAACTGGTCGGTCATCCAGTCCAGGTCGGTCTCCTCGATGATGATCGGTGGGGCCAGCCGGACGGTCGAACCGTGGGTGTCCTTGGTCAGGACTCCCTTGCCCATCAGCCGTTCGCACAGCTGACGACCGCTCATCAGTGCCGGGTCCACGTCGACACCGGCCCAGAGTCCGCGGCTCCGGATCGCCAGCACGCCGTTGCCCACCAGTGGCTCCAGGCGTTCGCGCAGCCGTTGGCCCAAGCGCCGCGCCCGCTCCTGGAGCTCCCCGGAGCCAAGCAGCTCGACGACGGCTCGGCCGACGGCCGCGGCCAGCGGATTGCCCCCGAAGGTGGAGCCGTGGCTCCCCGGCCGGATGACCCCCAGCACATCGGCGCGGGCCACCACGGCCGACACCGGCACGATGCCGCCGCCAAGGGCCTTACCCAGGATGTACATGTCAGGGACAACCGCTTCGTGCTCGCAGGCGAAGGTCGTCCCGGTTCGGCCGAGGCCGGACTGGATCTCGTCGGCGAGGAACAGCACCTGCTGTTCGGTGCACAGCCGCCGTACCTGGCCCAGGAAGCCGGCGGGTGGGATGTGCACCCCGGCCTCGCCCTGGATGGGTTCGAGCAGTATCGCGGCGGTGTGTACGTCGACGGCGGCGGCCAGTGCGGCGACGTCTCCAAACGGCACCACCCGAAAGCCCGGCATGTACGGCCCGAACCCGGCCCTGGCCACCGGCTCCGTGGAGAAGCTGATGATCGTGCTGGTGCGCCCGTGGAAGTTGTCCGCCGCGACAACGATGTTGGCCTGGTCAGCGGGGATGCCCTTCACCTCGTAGCCCCACTTGCGGGCGACCTTGATGGCGGTCTCGACCGCTTCCGACCCGGTGTTCATCGGTAGCACGAGGTCCATGCCGGCCAGGGCGGCCAGATCTCGGGCGAAGGGGCCGAGCTGGTCGTTGTAGAAGGCGCGGCTCGTCAGCGTCACCCGCGCGAGCTGGTCACCCGCGGCGGCGACCAGACGCGGGTGCCGGTGGCCGAAGTTGAGCGCCGAGTACCCGGCGAGACAGTCCAGGTAGCGGCGACCGTCGACGTCGGTCACCCATGCGCCCTCGGCCGTGGCGATCACGACCGGCAGCGGACGGTAGTTGTGTGCGGTGACCGCCTCCGCGAGCTCGATGTGGGCGACCGTCATCGGTGACGCCAGAACCTCGGCCGGGATGAGGGGCGTGCTCACGATGCCCACCTTCGCACGCCGACGACGGCTGCCCCGCCACCCGACCTGAAAGGATGACGAAGCAGCGACGCAGAGGAGGTCACAGTGACCAATGCCGCACCTCGTCCGGCCGCGGTCCCTCGCCCGCTAGTCTCCCGCCCAGGCGGTCGTCGCGCGGATGGAACGAGAGGCTTGATGAACGGTTTCTCGCTCACCTACGAGGGCTTCGACCCGGCCGAAGAGGGGCTGCGCGAGGCGTTGACCTCGACCGGCAACGGCTACGTGTGCACCCGAGGCGCCGCCGAGTGGGAGGACGACGACGATCTCCACTACCCGGGCACGTACATCCACGGCGTATACAACCGGGAGACGACGATCCTCGGCGGCCATCCGGTGATCAACGAGGACCTGGTCAACCTCCCGAACTGGTTAGTGCTCAAGTTGCGCATTGAAGGCGACGACCCGGTTCGACTCGACAACGTGGAGGTGCTCTCTTACCGGCATGAGCTAGACATCCGCAACGCCATCGTCGTTCGCGAACTTCGCTTCCGCGATCGCAGCGGCCGGGAGACCTCGCTGCGCAGCCGGCGGTTCGTCAGCATGGCGCACACCCACCACGCCGGCATCGAGTGGACGGTCACTGCGGAGAACTGGTCCGGCCGGGTCGAGGTGGTGTCTGCACTCGACGGGCGCGTCCTGAACTCCAACGTCGCCCGGTACCGCCAGCTCGAGGGCCGACACCTGGATCCGGTTTCCCCGCGCACGTTCGACCCAGAAGTGATCGCCCTGAAGGTGGAGACGCGGCAGTCGAACGTCTACATCAGCCAAGCGGCGCGCACCCATGTCTACCGCGGATCCGAGCAGCTCGCCGTAGCGCGCCGGCTGTTCCAGATGGAGGAGTACATCCAGCAGGTCTTGGCCTTCGACGTGGAGCAGGGCAGCCCGGTGCGGGTCGAGAAGATGGTCGCCATCTTCACCTCCCGGGACCGCGCGACCGGGGAGACGCTGGGCCACGCGGGCAAATCGGCGGCACGCTATCTGACCTTCACCGAGGCGCTCGGTCCGCACGTGTCGGCCTGGAACGAGCTGTGGCGAGTGTGCGACCTCCGCGTCCGCGGCGACGAGCGGGTGCAGCGTCTGCTGCGGCTGCACATCTGCCACATTCTGCAGGTGTGCTCCCGCCACACCGCCGACCGGGACGCGGGTGTGCCCGCCCGCGGTCTGAACGGCGAGGCCTACCGGGGGCACGTGTTCTGGGATGAGCTGTACGTCTTTCCCTTCCTGACTTATCGGCTTCCGGAGGTCACTCGCGGACTGCTCATGTATCGCTACCGGCGCCTCGGCGAGGCGCGTGCGGCCGCCCGGGAGTTGGGGTACGCCGGGGCGATGTTCCCGTGGCAGAGCGGGAGCGAGGGAACGGAGGAGACGCAGCGCATCCACCTCAACCCGCTGTCCGGCCGCTGGGAGCCCGACCTCAGCCACAACCAGCGGCACGTCAACGCGGCGATCTTCTACAACGTCTGGCACTACTTCCAGGCGACGCAGGACTTGGCCTTCCTGCGTGACTACGGTGCGGAATTGTTGCTGGAAATCGCGCGCTTCTGGGCGTCCATTGCGCACTTCAACCCCACCCGAGGGCGCTACGAGATCCACGGCGTCATGGGGCCGGACGAGTTCCACGAGAAGTACCCGGACGCCGAGCAGGGCGGACTGCGCAACAACGCCTACACCAATGTGATGGTGGCCTGGTTGTGCGATGTCGCTGGACAGGTGCTCTCGCTGCTGCCGGAGAGCCGGGCCGAGGCGCTGCGCGCCCGACTCGGCCTGCGCGACGACGAACTGCGCAAATGGCAGGAGATGAGCCGGCGGATGTTCGTCCCCTTCCATGGCGACGGCATCATCAGTCAGTTCGAGGGATACGAAGAGCTTGCGGAGCTTGACTGGGAGGCCTACCGCGCCAAGTACGGCAACATCCAGCGGCTCGACCGGATCCTGCGCGCCGAGGGCGACGACCCGGACCGCTACAAGCTGGCCAAGCAGGCCGACACGGTGATGCTCTTCTTCCTGTTCGCTGGCGACGAGCTGCGGCGGCTTTTCGAGCGGCTGGGGTATGACCACTCCCCCGACCTGGCGCGCAAGAACATCGCCTACTACGACCGGCGAACGTCGCACGGCTCGACGCTGAGCTTCGTTACCCATGGTGGGGTGTTGGCAACCCTGGACCCGAACGCCTCGTGGCAGCGGTTCCTGTTCGCCCTGGAGAGCGACGTCGGCGACATCCAGGGCGGCACCACCAAGGAGGGGATCCACATGGGCGTCATGGCGGGAACCCTCGACCTGGTTCAGTGGTGTCACGCCGGGATGCGGATCCGCGACGGAGTACTGGCTTTCGACCCCCGGTTGCCCGACCAGCTGGATGAGTTGTCGTTCTCGATGCAGTTCCGTCGGACCCCGCTAGAGATCACTCTGACCCGCGGCGAACTCACGCTGGCCGCCCACGCGGAGGGCGGCAGCCGCCCGATCACAGTCGCTGTCGGCGACGACATTCGCGAGCTCTCCGCCGGAGAGCGCACCTCGTTCACCCTCCCCGCGGCCCAGCGGGTCGGGCAGCAGGACATCCAGGCTTGAGGGAGGAACGAATGTCCACCGGGTTCCAGGGTGCGATCTTCGATGTCGACGGCGTACTCGTCGACTCGCCCCACGAGAAGGCGTGGCGGGAGTCGCTGCGCGAGTTGATGGAATCGGAATGGAGCGATATCCGCGACTCCACGACCTGGTCGCCGGATGCCTTTACCGCCTCGGTCTACCAGCAGGAGATTTCGGGCAAGCCGCGCATGAACGGCGCCCGGGCCGCTCTGGACTACTTTCACGTGCCCGATCGCGACGTACGCGTCGTCGAGTACGCCGCGCATAAGCAGGCAATGGTCATCCGGCTGATCGAGGCCGGTGACTTCACCGCCTACGCCGATGCGCTGCGATACATCGTTGCCGTCAAGGACGACGGCATCCGGGTGGCGGCCGCGTCGTCGTCGAAGAACGCGCAGCTGTTCCTGAGCAAGATCCGGCTCGACACGTTCGCCGCGGAGCACGGCATCTCCTCGCCCTCGCTGCGGCCCGGTCTCACCCTGCTGGAGTACTTCGACGCCGACGTCTCCGGTCGGGACTTCGCTCACGGGAAGCCGCATCCCGAGATGTTCCTAACGGCGGCCGGCCTACTGGCGGTCGAGCCGGAGCGGGCGATGGTCATCGAGGACGCCGCCGCCGGGATCGAGGCAGCCAAGGCCGGTCACATGGCCGCCATTGGCATCGCGCGGGCCGACGACGCGGACCTGCTGGCCGCCGCCGGCGCCGACATCGTGGTCACGACGCTCGACGACGTAGACCGCGCCGCGCTGGCCGACGGGCGCCTGGCGACAACGGGTGCTTAGCCCGTCGGCTAGCCCGTCGCCGCCGGAAGTCCGTGGGGGGAGACTGGCTGCCGCCCGGAAGTGCGTCATGGGCCCTTCGTCGCGGGCCTGCCGTCGCGATCGTGGTGCGCTCAGTGCTCGGTCGTACGGCGTGTCGCGGACACCAGCCGCCGTCCTCGCCCAGCGCGAGGGGACTCCCAGGCCCAGGTCGACCAGGTGGTGTACCCGCCGGCGATGCCAGCGGCCAGCATGACGGTCACGGCGTGCGGCAGCCCCCTCGGTCACGATC
>JADGOU010000121.1 GCA_017882835.1 Frankiaceae bacterium
CGGTGCCGGGCACGACCTCGCCGACTGCCCAGGCCGGAACCCGGCGCGACATCAGCGTGGCCAGCGCCCGGTCGACCTGGTCGGCCGGAACGAGAGCGACCATCCCGACCCCCATGTTGAACGTGCGCTCCATCTCCGCCGCCGGCACGTGACCGCGTGCCGCGACCAGATGGAACACCGGCGGCGGGGTCCACGAGCCGCGGTCTATGACCGCGGCCAGGGTGTCCGGCAGCACCCGGCTGAGGTTCGCCGCCAGCCCGCCCCCGGTGATGTGGGCGAAGGCATGGACGTCGGTCTCGGCCACCAGGGCCAGGCAGTCGCGGGCGTAGATCCGGGTCGGGGTGAGCAGTGTGTCGCCGACCATTGCCCCGGCCAGCTCGTCCGGCGTGGCATCCAGGCGCATCGGCCGGGCGCCGAGCAGGGCGTGGCGGACCAGCGAGTACCCGTTCGAGTGCAGCCCCGAGGAGGCCATGGCCAGCACGACATCGCCGGGTCGGACTCGGTCGCTACCGAGCAGGTCGTCGGCTTCGACGATTCCGATGCCGGTTCCGGCCAGGTCGTAGGCCTCCGCCTCCATGACGCCGGGGTGCTCGGCCGTCTCGCCGCCCAGCAGCGCGCAGCCGGCGACTCGGCAGCCCTCGGCGATGCCGGTCACGATCTCGGCCATCCGCTCGGGAACGACCTTGCCGCAGGCCACGTAGTCCAGCAGGAACAACGGCTCGGCCCCACAGACGACCAGGTCGTCGACGACCATGGCCACCAGGTCGATGCCGACGGTGTCGTGTCGCCCCAGCTGCTGCGCGATGACCAGCTTGGTCCCGACACCATCGGTGGACGAGGCGAGCAGCGGCCGGCGGTACTTGGCCGGGTCCAGGGCGAACAGCCCGGCGAACCCACCTAGGTCACCGACCACCTCCGGGCGGGAGGCGCTGCGGACCCGTTGCTTGATCAGCTCGACGGCGTGTCCCGCCGCCTCGGTATCGACCCCGGCTTGGGCGTATGTCGACTGCTCGCCGTCCGGGTCGGTCACCGCGACCGCACGGTCCGGGACGGGTCCGGGTCAGCCGGGTCGAAACCCGCTGTCCGTGCCAGACCCTCCAGCACATGCTTGCCGATCACGTTGCCGGTCGGGAGCTCGATGGGGTACTGCCCGTCGAAGCAGGCCCGGCACAGCCGGTCGGCCGGTTGCCGGCTGGCCGCGACCAGCCCGTCCAGGGAGACGTAGGCGAGCGAGTCCGCCCCGATCGAGCCGCGGATCTCCTCCACGGTCAACCCGTTGGCGACCAGCTCCGCCCGAGTGGCGAAGTCGATGCCGTAGAAACACGGCCACATCACGGGCGGCGAAGAGATCCGCACGTGCAGCTCGGTCGCGCCGGCCTCCCGCAGCATCCGCACCAGAGCGCGCTGGGTGTTTCCCCGAACGATTGAGTCGTCCACCACGACCAGCCGGCGGCCGCGGATGACGTCGCGCAGCGGGTTGAGCTTGAGCCGGATGCCGAGCTCGCGGATCGTCTGCGACGGTTGGATGAAGGTACGGCCGACGTAGCTGTTCTTGACCAGGCCCAGGCCGTACGGGATGCCACTGGCCTCGGCGAAGCCGACCGCTGCCGGCGTACCGGACTCCGGCACCGGGATGACGAGGTCAGCCTCGGCCGGCGCCTCCCGCGCCAGCGTGCGGCCCACCTCGACCCGGGTGGCGTGCACGGAGCGGCCGGCGATCGCGGTGTCCGGCCGGGCCAGGTAGACGTACTCGAACAGGCAGCCCTTGGGCGTCGCCGGCGCGAACCGGCGCGAGCGCAGCCCGTGCTCGTCGATCGCGACCAGCTCGCCGGGCTCGACCTCGCGGACCACCGAGGCGCCAACGATGTCCAGGGCCGCCGTCTCGCTGGCGACCACCCAGCCGCGGGCCAACCGGCCGAGCACGAGCGGGCGCACGCCGTGGGCGTCACGGGCGGCGTAGAGGGAGTGCTCGTCCATGAAGACCAGTGAGAAGGCGCCGCGCAGCAAGGGCAGCACCTCGGCGGCCGCGGTCTCCAGCGAGACGTCCGGCCGGGCGGCCAGCAGGGCGGTAATGACGTCGGAGTCTGTGGTCGCGTGCGTGCCGCCGAGCAGCGGAGCCGCGCGTCGGGCCGCCAGGGCCGCGAGCTCGCCGGTGTTGATCAGGTTGCCGTTATGACCGAGGGCGATCCCGCCCCCAGTCGCGGTCGAGCGGAACGACGGCTGGGCGTTGTCCCAGGTGCACGATCCAGTGGTCGAGTAGCGGGTGTGACCGACGGCGAGATGACCGGTCAACGAGCTGAGCGTGGCCTCGTCGAAGACCTGCGCCACCAGGCCGAGGTCTTTGAAGACCAGCACTGCGGCGCCGTCGCTGACCGCGATGCCGGCCGCCTCCTGGCCCCGGTGCTGTAACGCGTAGAGCCCGAAGTAGGTCAGCTTGGCGACGTCCTCGCCCGGCGCCCACACTCCGAAGACGCCGCAGGCGTCCCTTGGCCCCGCTCCCACCTCTCGGTACGCCGATGGCGCGGGTCGCAAAGACAATTCCGGTCCCTGGACGCCGAGCGCGGCATCGCCTGCGAGCACGAGCGAGTTCCCTCTCAGCGGCAGGACAGCGGCAGGACTTGGCAATTCGCCAGTCTAGCGGCGGCACCAGCCGGATGCCCGCCGGGCCGCTTACCGCGGTCCGATCTCGGGCAACCGGCCGCGCTCGGCCAGGGCCGCGTCCGCCGGAGCCGCTCGCAACGCGCCGCGCAGCCAGCGGCGCACCTCCCGGGGACTGCGCAGCCGAACTACCTCGACGGCGGCGGCGGATGTCAAACGCCCCGAGTCAGGACATAAGCGGCAGAAGTCGGGCCAGGTCGGCCCGCTCCCCGCTGGCCCGCACCGCGCCGGTCGCGAGCGCTTCCGACCATGGGAGCCGACCGGTCGCCAGCAGCAGCCAGTCCGCCGGTGTTGCGAGCTCCACGACGTTGGCCGGGGTGCCGCGGGTGTGCCGGGGACCGGCGACACACTGCACAGCGGCGTACGGCGGGATGCGCACCTCCACCGCCGGACCGGGCGCCCGGGCGGCCAACAGGTCGGCCAGCGCCTGGACGGCGACCCGCATCGCGGTGGGCTCAACAGCGACCGGTCGGCCGAGCGCGCGACCGAGGTCGAGGGTGTGCACCGCGGCCTCGACCAGCCGGGTGACCAGCCAGTCGGCCAGCGGCAGCGCACCCAGCCGGGTGGCGGCCAGCCGACCGGGGTCGTGGGCGAGTGTCGCGGTCAGCGCTGCGGTGGCCCCGTCGGCGTTGGCGCGCAGCAGCTCGGCGAGGCCGGCCGGGGTCGCCTCGACGGCCAGGGACCGGGCCCGTTCGGCGATGCCGGCAGCGGCGGCCCCGGTGGCCGCCAGGTGGTCGAACAGCCCGCCGGTCGGGGCGGCGGGCAACGGCCCCGTCACGGACCGGTGCACCGCGGCGACGCTGGCGGCGACGTGGGCCAGCAGGTCGGCGACCGTCCAATCCCCAAGGCTGGACGGCGCGGCCGCCTCAGCCGGGGTCACCGTGGCGGCGGCGGTGGCGAGCGTCCGCCATTGCGCTGCGACGGCGTCGGTCAGCGCCGAGACGTCGTACCGACGGGGTCCGGCCATGGCGGGTCGATCAGGCGCTCGCGCGGCTGTCGGGCGTTCCGGCCGGCGTACTGCTCACGACCCCGCCGAACAGCCGGGGCAACGTGCCTTCAAACGCAGCCCGTAGCTCGTCGAGCCGGATGTCGAACGCGTCCTGGACGTCGAGGGTGTCCCCGACCACCACCCCGATCCGCGCGCACGAGTAGTCCCGGGCGGCGCACATCTCGGTGAACCGCAACTCCTCGCTGCGCGGCACGGACACGATCGCGCGGGCCGTGGACTCCGCGAACAGGGCGACGAACGGGTCGAGGTCCGCGGGAAGCACGATCCGGGCGCCGATGCCGCCGGCCAGGCAGGACTCGACCAGCGCTTGCGCCAGACCGCCGTCGGACAGGTCGTGCGCGGCGGAGATCATGCCGTCGCGCGAGCCGGCGACCAGCACCTCGGCCAGCATCCGTTCGGCGTACAGGTCGACCGCAGGCGGACAGCCGCCCAGGTGCCCGTGCAAGGCCCACGCCCACTCCGAGCCACCGAACTCGGGCCGGGTCTCGCCCAGCAGCAGAATGACCTCGCCCACGAGCCCGAAGTCCAGGGGGTTGCGCCGGGCCACGTCGTCGAAGACGCCCAAGACCCCAACAACCGGGGTCGGGTTGATCGCGGTGACGCCGGTGGAGTTGTAGAAGCTGACATTGCCGCCGGTGATCGGCGTACCAAGGGCACGGCAGCCCTCGGCGAGTCCGCGGGTCGCCTCGGCGAACTGCCACATCACATCGGGGTCCTCCGGACTGCCGAAGTTCAGGCAGTTGGTGGCCGCGATCGGCCGGGCGCCGGTGGTGGCGACGTTGCGGTATGCCTCGGCCAGCGCCAGCTGCGCGCCGGCGTAGGGGTCGAGCCGGGCGTAGCGACCGTTGCCGTCGGTGGCGAGCGCGATCCCGAGGCCGGTCTCCTCGGACAGCCGCAGCACGCCGGCGTCCGCCGGCATCGCCAGCACGGTGTTGCCCTGGACGTAGCGGTCGTACTGCTCGGTCACCCAGCGCCGGGAACACAGGTTCGGCGAGCTCACCAGCCGCAGCAGGTTGGCCCGCAGCTCGGCGCCAGTCGTCGGCCGGGCCAAGTCTGCGGGATCATCCGCTTGCAGGGCGTAGAGGTCGGCCGGTCGGGCGGTCGGGCGGCTATAGACCGGTCCGTCGTCGGCCAGGCTTGCCGGTGGTACGTCGACCACTAGCTCGCCATGCCAGGTGATCTCCAGCCGACCGGTGTCGGTCACCTCGCCGATCTTCGTGGCCAGCACGCCCCACCGGCGGCTCACGGCCAGCACATCGGGCAGCGCCGCCGGGGTGACCACGGCCAGCATCCGTTCCTGGGACTCGCTGGTGAGCACCTCGAGCGGCTCCATCGAGGCCTCGCGCAGCGGCACGGTCTCCAGCGCAACCCGCATCCCGGACCGGCCGGCGGCGGCCGTTTCCGTGCTGGCGCAGGTCAGCCCGGCGCCGCCGAGGTCCTGGATGCCGACGACCAGCCCGCGGCCGAACAGCTCCAGGCAGCACTCGGTGACGATCTTTTCGGTGAACGGGTCGCCGACCTGCACGCTGGGGCGCTTGGCCGGCTGACCGGCGGCGTCGAAGGTGGCGCTGGCCAGCACGCTGACGCCACCGATGCCGTCTCGGCCGGTCTTGGCGCCCAGGAGCACGACGGCGTTGCCCACGCCGGTCGCCGCCGACCGCTGGATTCGATTGGCCGGCATGACGCCGACGCAGAGCGCGTTGACCAGCGGGTTCCCGGCGTACGACGGGTCGAAGGCGACCTCGCCGCCGATGTTGGGCAGGCCCAGGCAGTTGCCGTAACCGCCGACGCCGGCCACCACGCCGGGCAGCACCCGCGCGGTGTCCGGGGCGTCCGCCGGGCCGAACCGCAGCGAGTCCATGACGGCCACCGGCCGCGCCCCCATGGTGAGGATGTCGCGGACGATGCCGCCGACACCCGTAGCCGCGCCCTGATAGGGCTCGACGTAGGAGGGGTGGTTGTGGCTCTCCACCTTGAAGGTGACCGCCAGGCCCTCGCCGACGTCGACCACGCCGGCGTTCTCGCCCATGCCGACCAGCAGGACGCCGGTGTCCGGCGCGGTCGCGGCGAACTGGCGCAGGTGCACCTTGGAGCTCTTGTAGGAGCAGTGCTCGCTCCACATCACGGCGTACATGGCGAGCTCGGTGGCCGTGGGACGGCGGCCGAGGATCTCGCGGATGCGGGCGTACTCGTCGGCGCGCAGGCCGAGCTCGGCATAGGGCTGGGCGCTGTCGGCCGCGCTGGCGCCGGCTGCCAGCGTCACGGTGTCCGGCGTCACGGTGTCCGGCGTCACGCCACGGCCAGCAGGCTCGAGAGCACGCTGACGAAGACGCCGAGCCCCTCGTCCCCCGGCCCAGTCAGGTCCTCGACCGCGTGTTCGGGGTGCGGCATCAGGCCGACCACGGTGCCGGCCTCGTTCGCGATGCCGGCGATGTCGCGCAGCGAGCCGTTGGGGTTGCCCTCGGCGTACCGGAACACCACCCGTCCCTCGGCCTGTAACGCGTCCAGGGTGCGGGCGTCGGCGACGTAGCGGCCCTCGCCGCTCTTGAGCGGTACGACGATGCGAGCGCCTTCGTCGTACGCCGAGGTCCAGACCGTGCGGCTGGACTCGACGACGAGCCCCTGGTCCCGGCAGACGAAGTGCAGCCCGGCGTTGCGCACCAGCGCGCCGGGCAGCAGGTGGGACTCGCAGAGCACCTGAAACCCGTTGCAGATGCCGAGCACCGGTAGCCCACCGGCGGCCGCATCGATCACCGCGCCCATCACCGGAGAGAACCGGGCGATGGCGCCGCAGCGCAGGTAGTCGCCGTAGGAGAAGCCCCCGGGCAGGACGACCGCCTGCACGTCGCCCAGGTCCGCGTCGCCGTGCCACAGCGCGACCGGCGTGCCACCGGCCAGTCGGATCGCCCGCTGGGCATCCCGGTCGTCGAGTGAGCCGGGGAAGGTGACGACGCCCACGCGGGCAGACATGCGGGCCACCTCCAGCGCCGGGCGGACACTTGCGAGGCTATCGAAAACGCGTCGGCCCGCGTCGAGCCGGCGGCAATCGCTGGGCCTGCCCGGCTCGGCCCAGGCGGTGAGCTCGACGAACTCTCCCTGCCAAAGTACCTCGTCAAGCCATTGGTTGGCGTCCATCAGCGCCCATCTGCTTTCTCCCGAACGGGAGTCAGAGACGCGACTGCGGCCCGCTTCGACGCTCGAAGCTCCCTATTGGGTCAGCAGGACAGCAGGACCGGGATTTGCCCCCCTTTCACCCGAAAAGGTGAACGGCCGGGCAGGCTGTACGGGAGTCCGACCGGCGGGGGCGCCTGGACGGCGGGACTCCGGCAGGACCCGAGAGCAGGAGAGCAGAAGTGTGGTGGGTGGGAAAACCCGGTATGGAGCAAACCGTCACCAAGCCTCTCTTGGGTAGCGAGTCGCACGCGGATGTCATCGGACCGTCCCACCGGCCTTGAAGCGGAATGGGGCGCCGCTATCGGCCGCCAGGCCACCCTCGCTGCCAGTCGCGACTTGCAGTCGGTCTCTTTCGACTTTCTGCAGCGGTAGCCTTCCCAACCGAATTGTGGGTACAGTGTGCGTACGAGCTAGTCACGAGGAGCGAGACATGGCCGCAGCAGCCGAGACCCGCAGTTCTCGGGAGGCCCGCATCAACGTGCGAGCCAGCGCCCGCCAAGAGCAGATCATCAAGGCTGCCGCAGCAGCCACCGACAAGACCGTCACCGAGTTCGTGTTGGGCACAGCCGTAACTCAGGCCGAAAAGGTCCTGGCCGACCGCCGTTACTTCCTCGCCGACGACGAGCAATGGGCGGCTCTTGACGAGCTCCTATCCCGGCCTGTGCCCACCATGCCCAAGCTCGCCGCTCTGCTCGCCGCCCCAGACTTCTTCGCCGACCCGCCGCAGTAGCCCCATGGGCCACTTTTCGAGTCCAGTACGCCTGGAGAGGGCACACGTCCGGGAGGGGTTTGACAGCGGCGCGGTCGAGTTGGACGACTGGCTGGTGAGGTTCGCGTGGGAGAACCAGCGCGCGAACAACGTCACCACGTTCGTGAGTACGGTTGGCGGTCGCGTGGCTGGCTACTACGCGTTGACGGTGGCAAGCATCGCGAAGGCGAACGCCCCGGACGTCCTTTCTAAGGGTTCGCCGCAGCAGATCGGTTGTGCCCTGCTCGCGCGCTTGGCGGTGGACAGGTCGTTTCAGGGCGCGGGGCTAGGGACAGCGTTGCTGACGGACTGCTTTCGGCGAGCCGCACAGTTGTCCACGGAGATCGGGCTAAAGGCTCTCCTGGTGCACTGCCGGGACGTGGCGGCCCGGGACTTCTACCTGCCTAAGGCTGACTTTCACGCCTCACCGGTCGAAGATCTTCAGTTGTTACTGCCGATGAAGTGGATCATCGCCCAGATGCAACCAGGCCAGCCTCTCGGTTGAG
>JADGOU010000122.1 GCA_017882835.1 Frankiaceae bacterium
GTCCCAGGCTCCAATCCGACCCGGGAGCCGTCCACCGCCGCGTCGGCGGGCGTGACGACGTACGTCGCGGCTTTGTCCAGGCGGGGGATGAGCGTGACCGCCGTCAACACCTTGAGCACGCTGGCCGGCGGGTAGCGGCCGTGCGCATCCCGAGCGGCCAGCACGGTGCCGCTGACTGAGTCGGCGACCAGCCAGCTCGCGGCGGTGCCGTCACCGGGAAGTGGCGCGGTGCCAGGACCCTGGGCGACGTCGGTGCGGGCTAGCTCGGTGCCGCCCAGGGTGCTTCGAGCCACCGCCGGGTCAGCTACCGGGTTGGGCGTCCGCGGCGGCGGGGGAGCGGGCGCCACCGCCAGTGCCGGAGCGGGCGCTTTCGCCACTGCCGAAGCGGGCGCGATCGCTAGCGCCGAAGCCGATCCGACAGGTCCGGCAACCGCAACGACGGCTACCCAACCGAGCGCCCGGCGCCGCCACCTGGTCGACGCCGGACCACTCACTTCGCTCAGCCGGCGACGAGTGAACCGTGGCGCGCAGTCTCGCGGGCGGTGACGGAGCGGAACCTGACCCAGCCCTCCGCGACGTCCTCGACGACGGCCGACGACCAAGCCGTTGGCGTGCCGGCAACAACAACGGCGCTGGTAGTTGGCGGCCCCGCCTCCGGTGCCCGCGCCAGGTTCATACCGTCATCATCGACGAAGTTCAGGTCGGTGGGCAGGTCGATGTTGATCATCGTCCGTCTCCTTCCCGGTCCAAATAGGGATTCGCTATCACAGTCTGCGGGGTGGTCAGCAGTCGGTCCAGCAGAAGCCGTAGGGCTGCGGCATGTCCGCTGCCCTGGCCACCGATGGGCACGACGACGACGTCACCGTGCGGCGGCGCGCCCGTTGGCAGCACGGTCAGCAGAGCCGCAGTGATGTCCGCAACCGGCGACCGATGCCGTCGCTTCGACGATTCAGTGCCGCCGGCGGGCGCAAGTTGCCGCCGGGACCGTGCGAGCATGTCCTGGGCGCCTGGGGCGGGATGGCGCACTGAAAGCAGACGCAATGCAGCGAGTACGGCGACCAGGTAAGCGACCTGCAGCCAGCTTCTGGCGGAGTCGGAGGGTGTGCTCGAAGGACTGGGCCCAGCCGGCGGCTGCGGAGCTGTCGACCGCGGCAGTCCTCGGCCCGCCAGGCGAAGGGCAACAGTCTGAGCAGCAGCGTAACCGGCGACGGCCCCCGCCTCGGATCAGAAGCGGCGGAAGATCAGCGCCCGCTTGACTTCTTGGATGGCCTTGGTGACCTCGATGCCGCGCGGGCAGGCGTCGGTGCAGTTGAAGGTCGTGCGGCAGCGCCACACGCCCTCTTTGGTGTTGAGGATCTCGAGGCGCTCCTCGCCACCCTCGTCCCGGCTGTCGAAGATGAAGCGGTGCGCGTTCACGATGGCCGCCGGGCCGAAGTAGGCATCGTCCGACCAGTACACCGGGCACGACGTGGTGCAGGCGGCACACAGGATGCACTTGGTGGTGTCGTCGAAGCGCTCCCGGTCCTTGGCGGACTGCAGCCGCTCCTTGGTGGGCTCGTGCGGACTGGGAAGAAGGAAGGGCTTGACCGACCGGTAGGCCTCGAAGAACGGCTCCATGTCGACCACGAGGTCCTTGAGCACTGGCAGCCCCTTGATCGGCTCCAGCAGCACCTCGTCGCCCAGGTCCTTGGTCAACACCTTGCAGGCCAGCCGGTTCACGCCGTTGACCCGCATCGCGTCGGAGCCGCAGACCCCGTGCGCACAGGAGCGTCGGAAGGTCAGCGAGCCGTCGATGTTCCACTTGACCCAGTGGATCGCGTCGAGCAGCCGATCGCCCTGCTCGGTCGGGACGGTGTAGGTCTCCCAGTGCGGCTCCGCGTCCTGCTCCGGCAGGAATCGACGGATCTTGAGCCGGACGTCGCGGATGCTCGGTGCGGCCGTACCTCTCACGGTCACCGCCGGGGTGCGGGCGTCCTGCGCCGTCGGGTCAACGGCCCGGTCGGGTCCGGCCGAACCAACGCCCTCGTCGCCGGAAACCGAGTTGACCGCCGGCACATCCGCAGCACCGGCCGGTTGGTCACCGGTGGCGGATGCGTCCACCGGGATGTCGTCCTGGCGGGGGGTGTCAGAGCCGGCCATCAGTACTTGCGCTCCGTCGGTTCGTATCGCGTCATGGTGACCGGTTTGTAGTCCAGCCGGACCTCGGTCGTCGGGCTGGCCGGCTCGGTGCCACCCATCCGGTACGCCATGGTGTGCCGCAAGAAGTTGACGTCGTCCCGGTTGGGGTAGTCCTCGCGGAAGTGGCCGCCGCGGGACTCGTTGCGGGCGCGGGCGCCAATGACCAGCACCTGGGCGAGGTCGAGGAGGAAACCGAGTTCCACGGCTTCGAGTAGGTCGGTGTTGTAGCGGCGGCCCTTGTCCATCACGCCGGCCCGGGCGTAGCGCTCCTTGAGCGTCGCGATGTCGACCTCGGCCTGCTTGAGCGTCGCCTCGGTGCGGTAAACCATCGCGTTGACGTCCATGGTCTCCTGCAGGTCCCGCCGGATGGCCGCGACGCTCTCCCCGCCGGCGTTGTCCAGCAGGCGAGTCAGCATGTTCTCGACGTACGCCGCGGGGTCCGGTGGCAGCTCCGGCATCGGCGCCGAGGCGGCGTACTCCGCGGCCGCGATGCCGCTGCGCTTGCCGAAGACGTTGATGTCGAGCAGCGAGTTGGTGCCCAGCCGGTTGGCTCCGTGCACCGACACGCAGGCGCACTCCCCGGCCGCATACAGCCCGGGCACCACCGTGTCGGTGCTGGCGAGCACCCGGCCGAGCAGGTCGGTGGGGATGCCGCCCATCGCGTAGTGCGCCGTGGGCTGGATCGGGATCGGGTCGTCGTAGGGCTCGATGCCCAGGTAGGTGCGGGCGAACTCGGTGATGTCCGGCAGCTTGGCGTCGAGCTGCTCCGGCGGCAGGTGGGTGAGGTCGAGATAGACGTGGTCGCCGGCCGGTCCACAGCCGCGGCCCTGCCGGATCTCGGTGTAGATCGCTCGGGAGACCATGTCCCGCGGCGCGAGGTCCTTGATGGTCGGCGCGTAGCGCTCCATGAAGCGCTCGCCGTCTTTGTTGCGCAGGATGCCGCCCTCACCGCGGGCGGCCTCGGAGAGCAGGATGCCCATCTTCCAAATGCCGGTCGGGTGGAACTGGAAGAACTCCATGTCCTCCAGCGGCAGACCCTTGCGCCAGATGATCCCGGGGCCGTCGCCGGTGAGGGTGTGGGCGTTGGAGGAAACCTTGTACATCTTGCCGAAGCCGCCGGTGGCGAAGACGACGGCCTTGGCCTGGAAGACGTGCAGAGTGCCGGTGGCGAGCTCGTAGGCGACCACGCCGGCGACCGCACCCTCGGCCAGCACCAGGTCGAGCACGTAGAACTCGTTGAAGAACTCGATCTCATGCTTGGTGCACTGCTGGTAGAGGGTCTGCAGGATCATGTGGCCGGTGCGGTCGGCGGCGTAACAGGATCGGCGGACCGCGGCCTTGCCGTGGTCGCGGGTGTGGCCGCCGAAGCGCCGCTGGTCGATGCGGCCCTGCGGCGTCCGGCTGAACGGCAGGCCCATCTTCTCCAGGTCGAGGACCGCGTCGATCGCCTCCTTGCACATCACCTCGGCGGCGTCCTGGTCGACCAGGTAGTCACCGCCTTTGACGGTGTCGAAGGTGTGCCACTCCCAGTTGTCCTCCTCGACGTTGGCCAGCGCGGCACACATGCCGCCCTGCGCCGCGCCGGTGTGGGAGCGGGTCGGGTACAGCTTGGTCAGCACCGCTGTATGGCTGCGCTGGCCGGCCTCCAGGGCGGCCCGCATCCCGGCGCCGCCGGCCCCGACGACGACCGTGTCGAACTTGTGGATCTCGATCGGAGTAGCCACTACGCCCGCCTAGCCGATGTTGGGGTCGAAGGTGAAGATCACCAGCGTACCGAGCACGAGGACCAGGCCGGCCGAGGTGTAGAGCAGCATCTTCAGCCAGAGGCGCGTGCCGTCCCGCTCGGCGTAGTCGTTGATCACCGTGCGCAGGCCGTTGGTGCCGTGCAGCTCGGCGAGCCAGAGCTGCAACAGGTCCCAGGTCTGCCAGAACGGAGAGGACCAGCGGCCGGCGACGAAGCCGAAGTTGAGCCGTTGCACCCCGCCGTCCATCACATTCATGATCAACAGGTGGCCCAGAACCAAGACCACGAGCAGTACGCCGGACAGCCGCATGAAGATCCAGCTGTAGAGCTCGAAGTTGGTGCGGGAGCGCTGGCCCGGGCGCTGGCGCCGCGCGCGCGGCGACTCGATCGCCGGCGAGCCGAAGTCCTCAAGTGCGGTGGCCATCTCAGGCCGTCCCGAACAGCGTCAGGAAGGTGTGGCGGAGCATGAAGAACGCCGCCGGCACCATCAAGATCACGAACAGCGTCACCTCGGCGTACAGCATCTGGCGTTGGTAGCGGGTCCCCTTCCGCCAGAAGTCGATCGCGATGATCCGCAGACCGTTGAGGGCGTGAAAGAGGACGGCGGCGACGAGCCCGACCTCCAACAGGTTGACCACCGGGTTCTTGTAGGTATCCACGATCTTGTCGTAGGTGTCAGGCGACACCCGGACCAACGCGGTGTCCATCACATGGGCGAACAGGAAGAAGAACACCAGTACGCCGGTGACCCGGTGGGCCACCCAGGACCACATGCCGACGTGTCCGCGGTAGAGCGTGCCTGCCGGTGCCTTGGGCACTCGACCTCCTCATTGAAGGCTGCCGTGCTGCGGGCACGGTCGCTCGGCGATGACTCCGGCCGGTTCTGCCCGCCGGGAGGCAATTGCATGATATCGGGCGAAGGATGCCCGGCAGGTCGGTACCCCGCCGGCCTTACCCGGGCTGGAACGAGGCCGGCACTGCGGTCAACTGGTCCTGCGCGCCGGCCCGTTGGTCAGCAGGGGTCTGAAAGTACGGTGCGTGAGTCCACGCTCACGTCTTACGTCCACGCTCACGTCCACGTTTCCTACCGACGGGCGCCGCCGCACCCAGACACCCGGGGCTCCGCGGCAGCGCGCTGATGGCCGCTAGCATGCGCTCCGGCACGCAACGCACCACGACGGGAGCCCCCATGCCGCGCGAGTCCGAGTCCGGCCTGCCGATTTCGCCAGTTTACGGTCCCGAGGATCTGGCCGGCTTCGACCCGGCGGCCGCCCTGGGCCGGCCGGGGGAGTACCCGTATACCCGCGGCGTCTACCCGAGCATGTACACCGGCCGGCCGTGGACGATGCGGCAGTACGCCGGCTTCGGTACCGCCAAGGAGTCCAACGAGCGCTACCACCAGCTGGTCACGGCCGGTACCGGTGGCTTGTCCGTCGCCTTCGACCTGCCCACCCAGATGGGCTTCGACTCCGACGACCCGATCGCCTCCGGCGAAGTGGGCAAGGTCGGCGTGGCGATCGACTCGATCGACGACATGAAAACGCTGTTCGGCGGCCTGCCGCTGGACCGGATTTCCACGTCGATGACGATCAATGCGCCGGCCGCCGTGCTGACGGTGCTCTACCAACTGGCCGCCGAGGAGCAGGGCATCTCGGCGGACAAGCTCAGGGGGACGGTGCAGAACGACGTACTCAAGGAGTACATCGCCCGGGGCACCTACATCTACCCGCCGAAACACTCGCTGCGGCTTACCACCGACATCTTCCGCTACTGCAGGGCGGAGATGCCTCGGTGGAACACGATCTCCATCTCCGGCTACCACATGGCCGAGGCTGGCGCGACGCCGGTGCAGGAAATCGCCTTCACGCTCGCCAACGGCATCGAATACGTCCAAGCGGCCATCGACTCCGGGCAGGACGTCGACGACTTCGGGCCGCGGTTGGCGTTCTTCTTCGTCAGCCGGACGACGCTGCTCGAGGAGGTGGCCAAGTTTCGCGCCGCCCGGCGGATGTGGGCCTCCATCATGCGCGACCGCTTCGGCGCGAAGGACCCGAAATCGCTGATGCTGCGCTTCCACACCCAAACTGCCGGGGTTCAGCTGACCGCCCAGCAGCCCGAGGTGAACATGATCCGGGTCACCGTGCAAGCGTTGGCAGCCGTGCTCGGCGGCACCCAGTCCCTGCATACCAACTCCTTCGACGAGGCACTCGCGCTGCCCAGTGAGAAGGCTGCCCGGCTGGCACTGCGCACTCAGCAGGTGATCGCCTACGAGAGCGATGTGACCGCGACCGTGGACCCGTTCGCCGGCTCCTACATGGTCGAGTCGATGACCGACGCCGTGGAGGCCGCCGCCCGCGAGCTGATGGGGCGAATCGAGGACATGGGCGGCGCGGTGGAGGCCATCGAGCGGGGCTTCCAGAAGGGCGAGATCGAGCACTCGGCGTACGACGTGGCGCTCTCGGCCGAGGATGGCCGACGCACGGTCATCGGGGTCAACAAGTTCCAGATCGATCAGGACGAGCACTACGACCCGCTCCGGGTGGACCCCCAGATCGAGAAGGAGCAGGCCGGCCGGCTGGAGGCGCTGCGGGCCGAGCGCGACGGCGCTGCCGTGACCCGACACATGGACGCAATCCGGGACGCGGCCCAGGGCTCGGACAACGTGCTGTACCCGCTGCGGGATGCGCTGCGGGCGCGGGCGACGGTCGGCGAGGTCTGCAACGCGCTGCGCGACGTCTGGGGCGCGTACCAGCCTGACGAACGCTTCTGACTCCGTTGGGTCGTCCGGCCGACGGGCGGCCCGGCTCCGGCACGTTGCTCCCCGGGCCACGCGAGATCGTCGCTGGTAGGGGCACCATGGGGGATGTGGCTCACCAGTTGTGCGGAAAAAGCCGCTTCGACCGGCGCAGCCCGCGCGGCTGATGGAGACAGCCGGCCAGGTGGCGGAGCTGGTGTCCGGCTTCCTCGCTGCCGAGGAACCGTGGCTGGTTGCCGTCCGACGCTACCTGCACGCCCATCCCGAGCTGGGTCACGCCGAGCACCGCACGACGGAACTGGTGCGCAATCGGCTGGCCTCGGCCGGACTGACCCCCAAGGTGCTCTCTGGCGGCACCGGCCTGCTCTGCGACATCGGGATCGGCGACGGCCCGCTGGTGGCGTTGCGGGCCGATCTGGACGCGCTGCCGTTGGCCGACGAGAAGGACGTCCCGTACCGCTCGACCGTGCCCGGCGTTTGCCACGCCTGCGGCCACGACGTCCACACCACTGTCCTGCTCGGCGCGGGCCTCGCGCTCGCCCATCTCGCCGACGCCGGGTGGCTGCCCGGTCGAGTCCGGTTGATCTTTCAACCCGCCGAGGAGCTGACGCCCGGCGGCGCGGTCGATGTGGTGGAGGCCGACGGGCTGGACGGCGTACAGCGGATCTTCGCCCTGCACTGCGACCCGCGCACCGACGTCGGGCAGGTCGGCGTGCGGTCCGGGCCGATCACCGCGGCGGCCGACCGGTTCCAGGTCCGGCTGCGCGGCCCTGGCGGGCACACCTCCCGGCCACATCTGACGGCCGACCTGGTCTACGCACTGGCCAAGGTGGTCACCGAGGTGCCGGCCGCGCTGTCCCGGCGGGTCGACCCGCGCTCCGGGCTCAGCGTGGTCTGGGGCCAGATCAGCGCGGGTACCGTGGCCAACGCCATCCCGGAGACCGGCGTGGCCAACGCGACGGTGCGGGTGCTGGACCCGTTGGCTTGGCAGGCAGCACCCGGGCTGTTGCGGGAGCTGGCCTTGGCGGCGGTCGCGCCGTACGGCGTCGAGGTCGACGTCACCTATCAACGGGGCGTGCCGCCGGTGGTCAACGACCCGTTCGCCACCGAGCTGCTCAGCCAAGGGATCAAGACGGCACTCGGGCAGGACGCGGTGGTCCCGACCGAGCAGAGCCTCGGCGGGGAGGACTTCGGGTGGTACCTGGAGAAGGTGCCCGGCTCGCTGGGTCGGCTTGGCGTCCGTGCGCTGGACTCGCCCATCGGCATGGACCTGCACCGCGGGATGTTCGACGTGGACGAGCGCTCGATCGCGGTCGGGGTGCGGGTGCTGGTGGCCACCGCGGTGACCGCGCTGGAAGCGGGATGGCCGGTCGAGGGAGCCCCAGAATTGCGACAATGAATCGCCAGGTCCGCCTG
>JADGOU010000123.1 GCA_017882835.1 Frankiaceae bacterium
TCCTCGATCCGCGCGAGCTCGAACTGCCGCCGGTGGGCATGCTCGCGCTGGTGGACCCGGAGACCGGTCAGCGGCTGCACGTGCAGACCAACTCACCAGCGTTACGGGAGCGCTACGCCGCGGCCGCCGCGGCCCGCCAGGAGGAGATCCGCCGCGCCGTGCTCCGCTCCGGCGCCGAGTACCTGCCGCTGACCACCGACCGGGACTGGCTGGTCGACATCGCGGCCTTCGTCAGCTCTCGTCGAGGCGGCGGGCGGCGGCCCGTGGAGTCGGGGGCCGGGCGATGAGCTTCCTGGCCGGATGGCGGCTGCTGCTGCTGGTGGGGCCGCTGGCGCTCGTCGTCGGCTACCGCGTGGCCGAGCGCAGCCGCCGCAAGGCCGCCGTCCGGTTCACCAGCGTCGACCTGTTGGCCTCGGTCGCCCCGCGCCGGCCGGGGTGGCAGCGGCACGTGCCGGCGATCGCGCTGCTGGGGGCGCTGGTCGTCCTGGTGCTCGGCTTCGCCCGCCCGACCTGGGATGTGCGCACTCCCAAGCAGCGGGCCACCGTCGTCCTCACCCTGGACACCTCCGCGTCGATGACCGCGGACGATGTGGCGCCGACCCGGCTGGCGGCCGCCCAGGCGCAGGCCCAGACCTTCGCCCAGGCGCTGCCCGCCGGCCTGCAGCTCGGCTTGGTCGCGTTCGACCAGAACGCCCAGATGCTGGTGGCACCGACCGCAGACCGGTCCACGGTGCTGGCTGCGATCCACCATCTCCAGGTCGGCGGCGGAACGGCCACCGGGGACGCCATCTCGCTGGCGCTGAACGCGATCACCGCACTGCCGCCGGGAGCGGACGGCAAGCCCGCCCCGGCGGCCATCGTTTTGATGAGCGACGGTGCGCCCACCATCGGCCGGGGGGACCAGTCGCCGATGCAGGCCGTAGACGCCGCGGCGGTGAGCGCGAAGCAGGCCGGCGTGGGTATCAGCACGATCGCGTTCGGCACCCAGAACGGGTCCGTCACGGTCCAAGGGCACGTCGTCGGGGTTCCGTCGGATCCGGCGACCATGTCCCGGATCGCGGCCGAGAGCGGCGGCCAGTCGTTCACGGCCGAGACCGCCAAGCAGCTCAAGTCGGTGTACGACCAGATCGGGCGGTCGGTGGGGTATGACGTCCACCGGACCGAGATCACCGCGTGGTTCACCGGCATTGGCCTCGCGCTGGCCATGCTCGCAGCGATCGCCGCGCTGCTCTGGTCGCCGCGGTTGGTGTAGCCGGCGCGCGTCAGCGGTGGAAGGCCGCTTCAGCGGTGGAAGGCCGCTAATGCCTCGCCGGCGGTGTCGAAGAACGCGTTCGGGTCCAGCGTGCCGCTGATGCCGTACCGGTCGAGCTGGTGGCGCAGTGGGGCGATCACGTTGGAGAGCACCAGCCGGATGTTCCGGCTCACGAGCTGGGCGTGCAGCCGGGACAGCACGGCCGCCGCGGTGTAGTCCACGTCACCAATGGCCGCGCAGTCCAGACAGAACCAGCGCACCGGGTCCGCGCCTTCGATCACCGTGGTGACGTCAGCGGCCAACCGGGCAGCGTTGGCGAAGTACAGGCTCGAGCCGAAGCGGTAGACCACCAACCCGGGCTCGGTTCGGGCGGCGGCCATGGGCGCCAAAGACGTCCAGTGTCCGCTGGCGGACTTGACCAGCACGCTGCTGTGCGGGTCGTAGCTGTGCCGCAGGTGGTCCACCACCGAGGCCAGGATGGCGAGCACTACGCCCTGCTCGACGCCGAGCAGCACCACGGCGGCGGCCGTGAGCAGGGCCACCACGAACTCGGCCCGGCGGACGGCGAGAATGCGACGCATCCCGGGAACGTCGATCAGCTCGATGCCGATCAGGAAGACGACGGTGGCCAGTGCGGCGATCGGCAGGTGGGCCAGCGGCGCGGTCAGCAGCAGCAGCACAACCACCACGACCGCGCAGGTGGTCAGCGGGGCCAGCTGGCTCCGGCCCCCAGCCGAGTCCACCATCTGGCTCTTGGTCGGGCTGCCGTTGACGACGAAGGTGCCGGTGACGGCGGCGGCGACGTTGGCGACGCCGAGGCCGAGCAGGTCGGCGTCGTCGTCGAGCTCCTCGTCGTACCGGGCCGCGTAGGCGCGGGCGGTTGCCGAGCTCTGGGCCAGGATGACCACGAACATCGACATCGCGGGCCCCAACAGGGCGGTCGCGTCGTGCCAGCCCAATACCGGCGCAGTCAGCCGCGGCAGACCACTCGGTACGGCGCCCAGCACGGCCACGCCCCGAGCGGCCAGGTCGGCGGCCTGGCTGACCACGATGGCGCCGACCACCGCGAGCAGCGCCCCGGGCAGTCGGCGGGCCAGCCGGCGCAGGCCCAGTACGGTGACCGCCACGGCCAGCGAGACCAGCACGGTGCTGGTCGAGGCGTGCGGCAGCTGGCGAAGTGCGGCGGCCAGCCGGTGCAGCGTGCTGCCGCTGGCCGCCGGTACGCCGAGCATCTCGTCGACCTGCCGGGCGGCGATGCTCACGCCGACGCCGGTGAGGAAGCCCACCAGCACGGTTCGGGAGAGAAAATTGACCAGGAAGCTCAGCCGGACCAGTCGGGCGAGCAGCAGCAGTCCGCCGGCCAGCAGTGCCGCCAGGCCGGCGAGCTGGACGTGGCGCGGCGAACCGGGAGCGGCGGTGCTGGCGAGAGCGGCGGCCAGGATGGCGGCGGTGGCCGAGTCCGCGCCCACGACGAGGTGGCGCGAGGACCCGAGCACCGCGAAGACCGCCATCGGCAGCAACATGGTGTACAGGCCGGTGACCACCGGCATCCCGGCGATCTTCGCGTAGCCCAGCGCCTCTGGAATGCCGAGCGCCGCCAAGGTGAGGCCGCCGAGAAGATCGCCGGAGATCTGCGCCCGCTCGATCGGCAGCAGCCCGGCCAGCACCGGCAGCCGGCTGCGGACCGACCCGTTACTCAGGCGCGGCGTCCAGCGTGATAGGGACGCCGGTCAGCGCCTTGCTCACCGGGCAGCTGGCCTTGGCCTCCTGGGCCACCTTGAGAAAGGCGTCGTCGTCCAGCCCCTCGACCTCGCCGCGGACCTTGAGCGTGATGCCGGTCAGCCGGAGCCCACCAGCCGGATCCGGGCCGAGCGAGACGTCCGCGGTCACCTCGACGCTCTGCGGCGTACCGCCGGCCTGGGCGGCCAGGCCAGAGAACTGCATGGCGTAGCAGGAGGAGTGCGCGGCCGCGACCATCTCTTCCGGGCTGGTCGTGCCGTCGGCCTCGTCCTCGACCCGCTTGGGGAAGGACACCGAGTAGGTACCAACCTTGGAGCTGGTCAGCTCGACCTCGCCGGACCCCTTCTCCAGTGTTCCGTTCCAGGCGGTGCGCGCGGTGCGTGTGGGCATGGTGACTCTCCTAGATCTGGTGTGCTGGGCGAGAGACGTGTCGGATCGAGACGTTAGCCGTTGCGGGTGGTACCCCGATCCAGGTCGTTCGCTCCGCCCGCAGCGCTGTGGCCCGTCAAATGGTGGCGCAGCCGCTCCAGCCCGGTCGTAATGTCGACAGCGGGCTGGTAGTCCAGGTCGCGCCGGGCCGCGCTGATGTCGAACCAGTGCGCGGTGGCGAGCTGGTGAGCCAAAAAGCGGGTCATGGGCGGCTCCTCGGCACGCCGCAGCACCCGAAAGGCCACCTCTAGTGCCGCCCCGAGCGCGTAGGCCACCGGGAACGGCAGCATGGCGGTCGCCGGCGGCAGGCCGGCAGCGGCCAGAATGGCGTTGACCAGGTCGCGCAGCGGCCGGGGCTCGCCCTGGGAGATGAAGTATGCCCGGCCGGCGCAAGCGGCGCCGGGGGCCACCCGGTCCAGGGCCAGCAGGTGCGCGGCGGCGGCGTTGTCGACGTAGGTGCTGTCGATGAGGGCGTCACCGCCGCGGACAAACCGCAGCCGGCCCTGCCGCGCCCGCTCGATGATCCGGGGTACCAACTGGGTGTCGCCCGGCCCCCAGATCAGGTGCGGCCGCAGTGCCACGGTCGCCAGCGCCGGCCCATTGGCCGCCAGCACCAGCTGCTCGGCGCGGGCCTTGGTCGCCGGGTACGGCGCCGGGAACCGGGTCGCGTACGGCAACCGCTCGTCGGCGCCGGCGATGTCCCGGCCGGTGTGGACGACGCTGGGCGTGGATGTGTGCACCAGCCGGCCGACGCCGGCTGTCCGGCCGGCCGCGAGCACGCAGCGGGTGCCCTCGACGTTGGTCCGGACGTAAGCGGCCGCCGGCCCCCAGTCCCCGGCCTTCGCCGCGGTGTGGATCACGGCGTCGCAGCCGGCGACCGCCCGGCCGGTGACGTCCGGATCGGCCAGGTCGCCGCGCACGGTCTCGACCCCGAGGACGTCGAGTTCGGGATAGTGGCCGCGGGTGAGGCTGCGTACGGTGTCCCCGCGGGCCACGAGCTGCCGCACGATCGCGGAGCCGAGGAAGCCGCCCCCGCCGGTGACCAGCACCTTCACCGGACGCCGCCGTTCACCGGACGCCGCCGCTCACCCAGGCGGCCAGCCACTCGCGGTCGATCTTCGAGTTGTGCCGAATGTCCACCGGGAACCTCGGGTGGTAGCGAACCTCGGCGATCGATGCCGTCTGCGGGTCGGCGGCCCCGAGCCCCAGCAGCTCTCGGGTCAGCTCGGCCGACGGCGACCGCCCCAGTTCCAGCTCGATGCATACCACCGGTCGCTGGCTGCCCGGTGGTCCCACCCCGACCAGCGCCGACCGGGCAACGGCCGGGTGCGCGTTGAACACCTCTTCGCACGGGACGCTGAACAGGTTCCCGCGCGCGGTGGTAACCCGGTGCGCCACCCGGCCGCAGAACCAGAGCCGGCCGTCCGGGTCGAGATAGCCGACGTCGCCCATCCGGTGCGCGATCCGGCCGTCCCAGTCCAGCTTGGCCAGCGCGGTGGCCGCCGGCCGCCCGGCGTACGCCGTGGTGACGTTGTCACCGCGGACGACGATCTCGCCGACCTCCCCGGCGGACAAGCGCAGGTCCGCGGTCAGCCGGTCCAACGGCCCGTCGGTGATCCCCATCACGGCTACGTCGACGCCGGGAGCCGGCCGCCCGACGCAGATCCCCGGCTCGGCGAGGTCGAGCAGTTCTCCGCTGCCGATCGAGGTGACCGGCAGCGCCTCGGTGGCGCCGTACGGCGTGAAGATCTCGGCTCCGGTCGGCAGCAGCCGCAGGAACCGGCGCTGAACCGTCCGCGACACCGGGGCGCCGGCGGAGATCACCCGGCGCAGTGACGGCATCCGGGCATCGGTCGTAGCGCCGCCCCGGCCGACCCGGTCCAGCAGCGCCGGCGAGCCGAACACCACAGTGGCGCCGAAGTCGTTCGCCGCCTGGATCACCTCGGCCGGGTCGACGTCGGCCGGCCGGGTCGGGTCCATCCGCGGGATCACGGTGGTCAGCCCGAGCACCGGCCCGAACAGGGCGAATGGCGCGAACGTGGCCACACTAACCTCGCCCGGCTGCAGCCCGTAGAGCTCGCGCAGCAGCCGGACCTGGGCCAGGAACTGAGGATGGCGGTACTCGACCCCCTTGGGCATCCCGGTGCTGCCACTCGTGAACGCGATCGCCGCCAGCGTGTCGGGTGCCACCGACGGCCGGGCGAACGGCAGCAGCGCTGCACCGGCCCGGATCACCCCCCGCAGGCTGCGGGCGCCGAGCACCGGCCGCCCGGCCGACACCAGCAGCCGGGCATGCGGGCACCAGCGCAGCGCCAGCCGGGCCGCATGCGCCCGCGGCACGCCGATGAACCCGGCGGGGGAGACCTCGGCCAGGCAGGTCCGCACCCGGGCCAGCCCGATGCCGGGGTCGATCAGCACCGGTACGGCGCCAGCCCGCAGCAACCCGAACGCCAGCCCGAAGAAGTCGCCGCCGGGCGGCACCATCAGCGCGGTCCGCACCCCCGGCCCGAAGCCCATGTCGGTCAGTCCGGCGGCGATCGCGTCGGTACGCCGGTCGAGCTCGGCGTAGCTGGTCACCCGGAACCGGGTGCGGCCGGCGGCGTCGCCCAGCCGAGCCGGCAGCGCGGTGGCGGCCCGCTCGGGATGGTCCCGGGCCGCCTCGCCGAGCAGGTCCGCGAGGTTCTCGGCGCTCACGGTCCGGTCGGTGCGGGTTGCGGCGCTGCCGTCCGGTGCAGGAAGTCCACCACCAGCGGCACGATCTCCGCGGCGGCGTCTTCGAGCACGTAGTGCGCGGCGTCGGGGAACCGGTGCACCTCCGCCTGCGGGTAGATCTGCTCCCACCGGGCCAGGATGCGTTCGTCGAAGACGAAGTCCCGCATCCCCCAGCAGATCAACACCGGCCGGTCCCGGAACAGCGCGAGCCGCTCCTCGATCCGAGCCAGCACGGCGTAGCCGGAGTCCGTCGGCCGCAGCGGCATGTCGCGAACGAAGCGCAGCACCGCGACCCGGTGCGCCGGGGAGTCGTACGGCGCGAGGTAGCCGCGACGGATGGCCCGGGGCATCCGTCGCCGCACCGCTAGGTAGGTGGCCCCGCGAGCGAACGCGTTGCCCAGCAGCACGGCCACGTCGCCGAGCACCGGCACCCGGGTGGCGGTCAACGCCAGCGGCAATCGCATCCCGGCGGGCATCGGGAACGCCCCGGTGTTGAGCAGCACGATGCCGGCCACCTGCTCCGGGTGCGCCACCGCCCAGCCCATCCCGATCGCGCCGCCCCAGTCGTGCAGCACCACCGTGACCGGTTCCCCGGGATCGACCTCGGCCATGAACCGGCTCAGGTCCTCGATCCGCCGGGCCAGGGTGTACGGGTAGGCCTTCGCCGGCGGCTTGGCCGACCGACCCATCCCGATATGGTCCGGGCAGATCACCCGGTAGCCGGCGGCGGGCAGCGCGGTCAGCAGCGAGCGGAAGTAGAAGCCCCAGGTCGGGTTGCCGTGCACCAGCAGCACTGGCGGCCCGGACCCTTCGTCGACATAGGCGTAGTCCAAGCCGTCGAGGTCGAACCGGCGGCGGGCAAAGGGAAACAGGTTCACCAGACGATCTCGGCGGCGGCCGCGTTGATCCCGCTCCCGATGCCCATCAGGGCCACCCGGTCGCCGGGCTGCAACCCGCCGTCCGCGG
This sequence comes from Frankiaceae bacterium, assembly GCA_017882835.1. GTDB lineage: Bacteria > Actinomycetota > Actinomycetes > JADGOU01 > JADGOU01 > JADGOU01. The sequence continues at coordinate 7,100 of JADGOU010000123.1, forward strand.
CGGCCTTGGACACCACTGTCGGCACCGCCGCCGGACCCATGTTGCCGAACCGCGGGAAGATCAACGGGAACTTGGCGAAATCCAGGCCGAACCGGTCGCACATCGCCCGGGTGTGCACCAGGCTCACCTGGTGCAGGGCGTAGAGGTCGAAGCCGGCCGGGTCCCAGCCGAAGGTGTCCACGGCCTCCTTCCAGGTCAGGGCGCCGATCTCCAGGCCCGCCTCCAGCAGCGCGCCGGTGTCGGTCTTCATCTCGTCCCACTGCCCAGTGCACAGCAAGGCGTGCTCGGTTGCGGCCCGGCTCAGGCCACCCAGGAAGGCGTGTCCGCCGTCGACGGTTCCGCGCTGCGACAGCACCATGGCGACCGCCCCGGAACCGAGCGTCAAGGTGGCGAACTGCTCGCGGAACACCGCCGGGTCGCGGGTCGCCTGCAGCCGGGTGATCGTCGACTCGATGGCGAACCGGCTGGTCTCGCCGTCGACCACCAGGCCGTGTTGGATCTCGCCGCGCTCGATCAGTCCGGACACGACGTTCATCCCGTTCAGGAAGCCCAGGCAGGCGTTGCCGATGTCCATGTTGACCGCCGCCGTCGGCAGGCCGAGCCGGCCGTGCACGATGCTCGCGGTCGACGGCTCGACGTAGTCACGGCTGACCGAGGTATTCACCAGCGCGCCGATCACCGAGCGGTCGAGTCCGCTGGCGGCCAGCGCCTGCTCGCCGGCGTCGGCGGCCACGGTGCTCGGCATCTCACCGACGTCCCAGAATCGGCGCTCCTGCACTCCGGCTAGGCCGGCGAGCAGCCCCGGACGGATCCTCATTCGCTCCATCGTCGGCGCCAGCTGCTCTTCGATCTCGGCCGAGGTGACGATGTGCGGTGCGTCGACGTGGGCAAGGCCGGAGATGACCACATCACCGAACCGCTGACCAGAGTTGGGCAAGTCGGGACCCCCAATGGCGGCCGGGCCCCAACCGGAGCGCCGTTG
>JADGOU010000124.1 GCA_017882835.1 Frankiaceae bacterium
CGGCCGACCACGATGCTGCTGGTGTAGATCCGTTGCAGCTTCACAGTGGTGCCGGTGTGCGCGGCCACCCACCAGTTGCCGTTTCCGGCGTAGATGCCGACGTGGCTGGGTCCACCTCTGCCGACCACGAAGACCAGGTCACCGGGTCGCATCTGGGATGCCGGCACGTGCCGGGTGGCGGCGTACTGCCCCGCGGTGGTGCGCGGGAGGGAGACCCCGACGCGACCGTAGGCGTACTGCACCAGGCCCGAGCAGTCAAAGCTGGACGGACCAGCGGCGCCGTAACGGTACGGGCGACCGGCCAGGCTGGCCGCGACCCCGACGATGCCCGACCCGCCGCTCGATGGCGTGTAGCTCGCGGACTGGACGGTGACCGCGCCACCGCCCGAGCCCAGCGCCGCCCGGGTGGCCGGACCGACCACGCCGTCGGCCGCCAGCCCGCGCGCGCGCTGGAACGCCACCACGGCAGCGACGGTCCGAGCCCCGAACACCCCGTCCTGGGCGACGCCGAGCTTCGCCTGCAGGACCGTGACCGCCGAGCCACTGGAGCCGATGCGGAGCACGCTGGCCGATGCCACCGATGTGCTCGCCAGCGCGCCGGTGGCGCCGAAGCCGACGAGGGCGCTCGTCGTCAGCACACCCAAGATGCCGGTGTTGAGCAACGTACGACGTACCCGTGGGCACGCCAAAGACATTCCCGTCATGGGAAGACCTCTCCGCACGCCTGCGGGGTTAGCTGTCGGGTTCGGGCTGGAGTTGGCCCGGCCGCGCACGCGGCTTCACCCCACGGGGTCGACAAGCGGCCCCGGGACCTGTGGGTCCCCCACTCCTGCCCAGTTGCGTTTCGATGAGTTGCCGAAGGTGGACAGGACTCGGCGAAGCCTCCGACCCGCCCGGTCGATCGACCGGACACCGACACGCTAGGGGGGTCGCGCCGGCGGACCCAGTGCCATAGGTCCTTCGCGCGCCGGGACTGCGCGGGTGGCACGTCGGTCCGGCGACAGGTCGACGACCGGTTGAGCCAGACTCCGGGGACATGCGAGACGGAGCACTCCACCCCCAGCTTCACTCGCCTACGGCCCCACCCCCAGCTTCACCCGCCTACGGCCCCACTCCCAGCTTCACCCGCCTACGGCACAGCTCGTACGGCGTGTCGCAGCCGGAAACTGTGCCCTGAGCCCGTGAAGCTGGCCAATCCCGTCAGCTTCACCCGCCCACGGCGCAGGGCAGAGACGTTCAGGCGCTTCGGTGCTGTGTCGCGGCTGTGGGCGAGTGCAGTGTCGGCCGCTCCGGGGCACCACCGTAGGGAGCATGACCGCTAACCTCCCGGCCGCTAGCGCGCCCCCAAACCACCGACCGACGAGAGGGGAGATCGTGAGCCTCGCCGGGGTGAGCCTGCTGGCGATGAGCGTGGTGGCCGGCGCCGGCACCCAGCGAGTGACCGGGCTCGGCTTCGCCTTGGTGAGCTCTCCGCTTCTCGTGCTCGTGGCCGGTCCGTTCAACGGGGTCCTGCTGGCCAACGTGCTGAGCCTGACCGTCAACCTGGTTGTGTTGGCCATGACCTGGCGCGAAGTCGAGGTCCGGCGCGCGCTGCTGCTGCTGGCGCCGGCGCTGTGCCTGGTCCCGGTCGGGGCCTACGTCGCCCGGCACCTGCGGCCACCGGTGTTGCTGGTGCTGATCGGCGCCCTCGTCGTGATCGCCCTGGTAGCGGTGCTGGCCAGCGATCGGGCTCGGGTGTTCCGTGGACCCGGTGGCGCGGCGGTCGCCGGAGCGCTCAGCGGGTTCATGAATGTCACCGCTGGCGTGGGTGGCCCAGCGATGGCGCTCTATGCGGTGAGCACAGACTGGGACCACCGCCGGTTCGTACCGTCGGTGCAGCTGTACTCGGCCGGCCTCAACCTGGGCTCCATCGCGGCCAAGGGACTGCCGCACGTGCCCAGGAGCACGCTGCTGGTGCTACTGACGGCGCTGACCGGGGGCATCGTTGTCGGCAACGTGCTGGCCCGACGCGTCAGCCCTGACCAGGCACGCCGCGCCGTGGTCGCCCTGGCCCTGCTCGGCGGCCTCGCCACGATGGTCAAAGGCGTGCTGACCTGGTGATGTTGACCTAGGGGAGGGGGCACCGTGGTGACGGCCGCGAGTGAGCTCGGACCGCGACAGCGCCGTGACGCCTGGGGCAGCTGGGCAGCGGCGACCTCGACGTCCTGGTGATCGGCGGCGGTGCCCGCACTGCGGCCAGAGCAGCCGGACGATGCCCCAGCGGACGTTGTCCGGCTGGGCGGTCCAGACGCCCGCCACCTCAGGACCAAGTAGGTCTGGATCACGCCGTCGCTTGGGCGACGGTGAGCGCAACTACTGCCGCAGCTTGCCGAGCAGGCGCAGCAGCTCCAGGTAGACCCAGACGAAGCCAACCAGCAGCCCGTACGACGCGCGCCAGGCTTCCTGCTTCGGCGCCCCGGCCCGGACCGCCGACTCGATGAAGTCGAAGTCCAGGATGAACTGCAGCGCGGCCACGACCAGGATGCCGACGCTGAGCAAGATGCCCAGCGGAGAGGCGTCGTTGAGGATCGGGACGTGCCCGACGCCGGTGGCCCGGAGCAGCAGGTCGAGCAGGCCGACGCCGACGACGCCCATCAGGGTGCCGATGACGATCTTGCGCATGCGCGGCGTCGCCCGGAGCCGGCCGCTGCGATATGCCACCAGCATGGTGACAAACACGATGCCGGTGCCGAGCAGCGCCTGAGCGACGATGCCGGCGTAGGCGATCTCGTAGATCCGGGAGATGCCGCCGACGAACAGGCCTTCCAGCGCCGCGAACACGATGATCAGCGCCGGTCGGACCGTGCGGCTGAAGCCAATGGCGAAGGACAACGCGAGCGCGCCGAGCCCAGACGCCAGCGCCACCGATCCGCCGCCGCCGGTGAGCATCCAGCCGAATCCGGCGGCAATACCCAGCACGGCGAACAGGCCGAGGGTGTGCATGACGACGTCGTCGACGGTCAGCCGGTCGCTTCCGGCGTACATCCGCTCGAGCTCGTCGACCCCCGGCGTCGGGGCGCCGAAGCCGGCGCCTCTGGTGAACGCGGGATTACTAGACCGCAGAATGGCCATGGCGGTGAGGGTGTTCCTTTCCGTCCGCAACCGGCGGCGGCCGTCCGCGCCGGAGTGTCCAGTACAACGCACAACCCTGTTCCGGTGTGCCGAGATGTCCACAACCAGCCCCAGCAGTGCCCCCGGAGGGACTCGAACCCTCACTGGAGCGTGTTTAAGACGCCTGCCTCTGCCGGTTGGGCTACGGGGGCGACACCGCCGTCGTCGTTGGGTACCACAGTGTTTGTTGGTACCACAGTGTTGTTGGTACCACAGTGTTGTTGGTACTACAGCGCCACGTCCGCTACAGGTAGCGCTTGCGGGCGTGGACGGCGTGCGCTCCGGCCACCCGGTCGAGAAACAGTAGGCCGTCGAGGTGGTCGAGCTCGTGCTGGAGCGCGCGGGCCTCGAAGGCGTCGGCGGCGTACTCGCGTTCCTCGCCAGTGCCAGGGACCGCGCCAGTGACCTTGATGCGACCGGCGCGCACCACGTCGCCGGTCAGGTCGGGCACCGACAGGCAGCCCTCGCGCGCCCGGTTCGGCTCTTCCGCCGCCACCAGCAGCGGGTTGGCCAGCACCACCAGGCCGGCGTAGGAGCGCGCCTTGCGATGTCCGCCGACGTCCAGGCAGAACAGCCGGGCCGGTACGCCGACCTGCGGCGCCGCCAAGCCGACGCACCCCGGCGATGCCCGCATCGTCCTCACCAGGGCCTCGGCCAGCGCGACGGTGGTCGGCGCGCGCGGGTCCACCTCGACCGCCAGTCGAGACAGCGCCGGGTCCGGCGCCAACCGGACCGGCAGAACGTCGCCCGAGTCCCGACTGCCGGAGCCCGGAGTCGGCACTAGAGCACGTCGGCGTCGGCCGGATGCAGGCCGGCGACGACGTCGAGGTCGGCGGCCGCGACCGCCAGCTCGGGGCGCAGCGCCTCGGCCGCCTGCGCCGATGGCAGGTCTATCTCCACGGTCAGCACGTAGAGGTTTCCGGCCAGCCGGGTCACCAGGTCGGTAACGTTGCCGCCGTGGGCGGCGATCACCCGACTGATCCGGGCCACGATGCCGGGGCGGTCGGCGCCGTGCACCGTCACCACGTAGTGCGCCCCCGCGGCCGCGGCCGGCGGGACGGTGGAGACCTCCCGGACGCTGACCACCAGGTCGAGCTCCGCCGCCACCGGAGCAACTGCCGCCTCCACCTCGGCCGCCGGCCGGTCGCAGCCGACGATCAGCATCATGGCGAAGTGCCCCCGCAGGATCGTCATGGACGTGTCCTCGAGGTTGGCGTCCACCGCGACCAACACCTCAGTGACTGCCGCCACGATGCCGGGTCGGTCGTCACCGATGGCGGTGATCGCCAGCGCTCCCATGACCGACCGGGCTCAGCCGGCGTGCGCCGACGGCGTCGGCACCGGAGCTGGCGGTAGCGGGAGCTGCGGGTCGGTCCGCGGCAGCTCGAGCGGCGCCGCCGGGTCGGCCGCGAGCTGGAAGTCGCGCCGCGGGTTCTGCAGCGAACCGAGCGAAACCACCTCGCGCTTGAAGAACAGCGCCAGCGTCCAGTCCGCGACCACCCGGGCCTTCCGGTTCAACGTCGGCACCCGGCTGAGGTGGTACGTGCGGTGCATAAACCAGGCCGGCAGGCCCTTGAGCTTCACGCCGTACACCTGGGCCACGCCCTTGTGCAGCCCGAGGCTGGCGACCGAACCGGCGTAGGAGTGCGCGTAGGGCGTCAGCGGCTGACCACGCAGCTCGGCCAACAGGTTGTCCGCCAGCCGGCGGGCCTGCCGGACGGCGTGCTGCGCGCTCGGCCCGCACAGCGCGTCGGGGCCCTTGGTGAGGTCCGGTACGGCGGCACAGTCCCCGGCCGCCCAGGCGTCGGGCACGCCGTCCACAGCCAAGTTGGCGGTAGTGCGTACCCGGGTCCGCTCGTCCAACGGCAGGTCGGTGTGCGCCAGCAACGGGTTGGGCCGAACGCCGGCGGTCCACACCACGGTTTCGGCCTCGAACGTCTCCCCGGAGTCCAGCTCCACGCTGGAGCCGGCCAGCGAGGTCACCCGGGTGTTCAGGTGCACCTCGATGCCGCGCGCCCGCAGCTGCTCGACGGTGTAGACCCCCATGTCCGGGCTGACCTCGGGCAGGATGCGCCCAGCCGCCTCGACCAGCACCCAGCGCATGTCCAGCGGCGCGAGAGAAGGGTAGTAGCGCAGCGCGTCCCGGGCCATGTCCTCGAGCTCGGCCAGCGCCTCGATACCGGCGTAACCACCGCCGATGAACAGGAACGTCAGCGCCCGGCGCCGCAGGGCCAGATCCGACGTCGACGCAGCGATGTCGAGCTTGGACAGCACGTGGTTGCGCAGATAGATGGCCTCGCCGACGGTCTTGAACCCGATGCCACGCTCGGCCAGCCCCGGGATGGGCAGGGTGCGCGCCACCGAGCCGGGCGCCATCACCAGGATGTCGTAGGGCAGGTCGGTCGGCGGCCCGTCCAGCGGCTGGAAGCGCGCCCGGCGGCCGGCGTGGTCGACCGAGAGCACCGTCCCGTTGAGGATCTCCACCTTGGGCAGCACCCGGCGCAGCGGGACGACGACGTGCCGGGGCTCCAGGTTGCCGGCGGCCGCCTCCGGAAGGAACGGCTGGTACGTCATGTAGGACTGCGGGTCGACCACCGTCACCCGCGCCTCACCGGCACGCAGCTTGCACTGCAGCCGCAGCGCCGTGTACATCCCGACGTACCCACCGCCGATGATCAGAATCCGCGGGTAGCGGGTCGGCGACGGGCTACTGGGCGGCGAACTAGGCGGAGACGACATCATGGCAGCGAGGATACCGAGGCGCCTCTGGTGCCCCGGTGGCTCGCGGCGAGGGCGGCGGCGCGGCCGAACACATCGTCGAGCATGCCGGCGGTCACGCGCCCGGTAAACGTGTTCTGCTGGCTCGGGTGGTAGCAGCCCAGCATCCGTACGCCGTTGTCGAGCGGGACCTCGACCCGGTGGCCGAACGCCGACCGACGGCGCGGCACCGCAAAGCCGGCCGCACCCAGCGCCGGCCACAGCGCCGTCCAGGCGAAGCCGCCGAGCGCCAGCACGACCCGCAGGGTGGGCCGCAGCAGCGCCAGCTCGCCAACCAGCCAGGGTCGGCAGGTGTCGCGTTCAGTCGTGGTCGGCTTGTTGGCCGGCGGGGCGCACCGGACGGCGGCGAGCAGCCTCGTGTCCAGCAGCTGCTGACCGTCGTCGGCCGCCTCGCTCGTGGGCAACCGGGCCAGACCGGCCCGGTGCAGCGCGGCGAACAGCCAGTCGCCACTGCGGTCCCCGGTGAAGATGCGCCCGGTTCGGTTTCCGCCGTGCGCGGCCGGCGCCAGTCCGACCACGGCGACCGCGGCATCCGCCGGTCCCCAGCCGGGGATCGGTCGCCCCCAGTAGGTCTGCTCGGCGTACGCGGCCCGGCGCTCCCGCGCCACCCGCTCTCGCCACGCCACCAGCCGGGGGCAGGCCCGGCAGACCGACACCGCGGCGTTCAGGGCGGGCAGCGAGCCGGCCGCGGCCGCCAGCGCGCGTACCTGGGCCGCGCCCACCGCGGCCGGGCTGGTCCCGGCCGTCTCATCCGCCGGCTCGGCCGGCACAGACGCCTCAGCCGGCGAGGCGGGAGCGGAAGAACTCCAGGGTGCGCTGCCAGGCGAGCTGCGCCGCCTCGGGGGCGTAGACCTCCGGCCGGTCGTCGTTGAAGAAGGCGTGCTCGGTGCCGGGGTAGGGGTAGATGGTGACCTCGCCGCCGGCGCCCTCGATCGCCGCCTTCGCCTGCTGGATGCCGGGCGCCTCCGGGCCGCCGTCACCCTCGGAGGTGTGGATCAGCGCGGCCTTGCCGTCGTACCGGCTCCAGGTCGGGCTCATCCGCTCCCACGGCACGCCGGGGTAGAAACCGACAGTGGCGCGAACATCGTCGCTGAGCGTGGCGGACCACAGGGCGAGGCTGCCGCCCATGCAGAAGCCGACGCACCCCACGCCGCCGGTGGTGTCGCCCCGGCCGGCCAGATAGCCGGCCGCCCCGGCGATGTCCCGACCGGCGCGGTCCATTGCCAGGCCCATCATCAGCTTGCCGGCCTCGTCCGGCTCGGCGGTGGTGACGCCGTGGAAGAGGTCCGGGGCGAGCGCGACGAAACCTTCGCCAGCCAGCCGGTCACACAGGTTCTCGATGTGCGGGACCAGCCCCCACCACTCCTGGATCACGATAACCGCCGGCCCGGAACCCGCGTGCGGCAGCGCTAGATAGCCCTCCGCCGAGTCGCCGTTGCTCTGGAAGCTCACCAACTCGCCCACAGATCCTCCTCAATGTCGCGTTTCATCAATCACCAGGTAAACGCCGTCGGATCTGACGCGAACACCGGTCGGCCGGGTTGGACCGCGGACGGCGCGGTGTTCCGGCCAGTTCCGCAGCGAGTGCCGACCGCTCACACTAGTGACCAGGCAATGCCGTCGAGGATGTCGTGCTCGCTCGCGACCACCTCGGTGAAGTCGAACCGCTCCATCGTCCGCAGCAGCACCAGCGCCCCGGCGCCGATGATGTCCACCCGGCCCGGGTGCATCGCCGGCAAAGCGGCCCGCGACCGGTGTCCCATGCCCAGCAGCCGGCGAGTGACCTCCGCAACGTGGGCGCGGTAGATCACGGCGTGGTGGATGCGGGCCGGGTCGTAGTCGTCCAATCCCAGCACCAGCGCGGCCACGGTGGTGACCGAACCGGCCAACCCCACCAGTGTGGCGGCCTGGTCGACGGGGACCGCTGAACGCACGACGTCGAGCGCCTCGTCAATGTCGGCTAGTGCATCGTCGATCTGGGATGGTGCCGGCGGGTCGTCGCGCAGGTGCCGCTCGGTGAGCCGCACGCAGCCGATGTCCACGGAGATCGCCGCATCCACGGACTCCGACCCCACGATGTACTCCGTGGATCCCCCGCCGATGTCCACGACGAGGTACGGCGTGGGAAACGCACCGGTC
>JADGOU010000125.1 GCA_017882835.1 Frankiaceae bacterium
GGTGCGTCAGCGGGTGACCCGAGAGGGCCTCGGCCGTCGCGTTGGATGGCACCGTCTTCGCGGAGACTCTGCGCACACCCGGAAAGTTCGCCCTAAACGCGGCCTACAGCCGCCTGGCCGAGGTCGTCAAGAGCGTGTCTCTTCGAGAACTGCGACCAGCCCGCGGCGCGCACACACGGCGGCTGGCCCAGATTCAGGAGCGACTTGCTCATGGCGGCCGTGCCGTGCGGGGATTGACCACGCACCAGGCCAAGGGCGGCGAGTGGGACGTGGTGGGTGTGCCTGATGGACGAGGAACGACAGACGCTCGCCCGCCGGCTCTCCGTCACTGAAGACACCCACCGGAAGCTGTACGTCGCGTGTGCAGGGGACCGTCATCGCACTGTCGAGGTCGTCTGACCGGGTGCGAACGCCCCGGTGAGGCAACCAGGGCCGGCGAACCGGCCAGCGCGCTTGTCAGGGTGGTCGACGGCGAGCGAAGGACACCGTCCGCCTCCGAGGTGGACCGGGGAACCGACCGCTACTCGCGCCATCTGTCAAGCGGACACGGCGTCAGTCGCACCCGGCGGCTCGCAGCGGTCCCGGTGACCACCACCGATAGGTGCGTGATCGCCTGGACTGTCGTACGCACCCTCTACCGTGGTACTGACCGTTCCTCGCCGAGCGGCAGCCGGAGAACAAGGAGCACAGTGACGGAAGCCCGCGACGAGCCGGTGCACGCGGGGCTCACCCCTGCCGCCGGGTTGCCGGTCGGGCGCATCGCCGGCACCGAGGACGCGACCCCGCTGCAGTTCTCCGTCGCGCTCGCCCCGGAGGCTTATCTGCAGCTCGACGACGTCGTCGTCACCGAACGCTCGGTCCCTGGCGTCGGGCTGGTCGTCACGTCCGGGATCGTCACCCAGGTCCGCGCCCGGCACGAGGGCGCGAGCTTCGGCTCGGACGTGTTCCTCATCTCTGACGGGGTGCTGCCCGCGCACGTGCAGGAGATCGCCGAGGTCGCCACCACCCGGGTCGAGCCGGAGTGTTACGTGCCGCCGCTGCCCGGCGAGCTGATCCGCCGCGCCACCGGCGACGAGCGCGGGCGGGCGCTGTACTTCGACCAGATGGATGCGAAGGTCTCGGTCGGGCTCGGCCGGGATGGGGAGCCGATCTACGTCAACCTGGAGTTCCTCGACGGCACCCGCGGCGCGCACGTGTCGATCAGCGGCATCTCCGGCGTGGCGACTAAGACCAGCTTCGCGCTTTTCCTGCTGCACTCGATCTTCACCAGCGGGGTGCTCGGGACGCGCGCGCTAAACGCGAAGGCGCTCATCTTCTCCGTGAAAGGCGAGGATCTGTTGTTCCTCGACCACGGCAACAGCCGCCTCGAGGACGAAGAGCGGGACAAGTACGCCCGGCTCGGCCTGCCCGCGCAGCCGTTCCGCTCCGCCGGGTTCTATGCCCCGCCGACCCCGGGCGACCAGACGGGCCGGCCGTATGTGACCGGCCGGACCAGCGGCGTCAACGCGTTTTGGTGGACGCTGGAGGAGTTCTGCTCCGTCGAGCTGCTGCCATACGTGTTCACCGACGCCGAGGACGAGCGCAACCAGTACACCCTCGTGGTCCAACAGGTCGCGACCCGCCTCAAGTTCGACGCGGCGAGAGCCGGCTCCGACGGCGCCATCGTCATCAACGCGGAGACGATCCGCACCTACGAGGAGCTCATCGACTTCATCACCGAGAAGCTCAACGGCGACACCACGCGCCACGACTGGGCCGGGCCGGTCACCGGCGTCGGCACCATCAACGCGTTCATCCGCCGGCTGCGCTCCTCGCTGAAGCCGCTGCGCAGCATCATCCGCGGTGACCTGCAGGACACCCGGACCCGCGCGATCTCCACCGGCGGGCAGCAGGTCACAGTTGTTGACCTGCACAACCTTCCCGAGCGGGCGCAGCGGTTCGTCGTCGGCGTGGTCCTGGCCGCCGAGACCGCACGCAAGGAGGCCGCTGGCGCGGAAGGGTTGCTGTTCACCATGATCGACGAACTGAACAAGTACGCGCCGCGGGAAGGGTCTAGCCCGATCAAGGAAGTGCTGCTGGACATCGCCGAACGCGGCCGCTCCCTCGGTATCATCCTCATCGGCGCGCAGCAGACCGCCAGCGAGGTGGAACGGCGCATCGTGTCGAACAGCTCGATCAAGGTCGTTGGGCGGCTCGACCCGGCCGAAGCCGGTCGCCCGGAGTACGGGTTCCTGCCGGCCAGCCAGCGGGTCCGGGCCACCCTGGCGAAACCGGGCGCGATGTTCGTCTCCCAGCCGGAGATCCCGGTTCCGCTCGCCGTGGAGTTCCCGTTCCCGGCGTGGGCGACCCGCCGCTCCGAAGCCGGAAGCCCGCCGCCACCAATGGCCGGGCGACCGGCGACGCCGCCGAAGGGCTTCGGCCAGCTTCCTCCGCCGCTGGACGACCAGCCGCCGTTCTGACAACCAAGGCCGGGGGAGGGGGGAGAAGGCTGAGAAGTGAAGTTCCTGCACACATCCGACTGGCACGTCGGCAAGACCTCGAAGCAGCACAGCCGGCTGCCGGAGCAGCGCGAGGTGATGCGCGAGATCGTGCGCATCGCTCGCGAGCAGCAGGTCGACGCGGTGCTGGTCGCCGGCGACCTGTACGAGACGTCCGCGCCGCACGCCGACGCGCAGCAGCTGGTAGTGCAGACGCTGCTCGAGCTGCGCGCGACCGGGGTCGAGGTGATCGCCATCGCCGGCAACCACGACCACGCCGCGACCTTCGACGCTTACCGGCCGCTGCTGGCCGCCGCCGGCATCACCCTGGTCGGCTCCGTGCGGACCCCGGAAGCCGGCGGGGTCGTGGAGTTCACCGCTCGCAGCACCCGCGAGCCGGTCCTCGTTGCCGTCTTGCCGTTCTTGTCGCAACGCTACGCGGTGACCGCCGCCGAGCTCGTCGCCCGACGGCCGGACGAGAACGCCGCGTCCTACGACGAGATGGTCCGCAACATCCTCGCGGTGCTCACCGGGTCGTTCCGGCCGGACGCGGTCAACCTGGTCCTCGCGCACCTGACGGTCACCGGTGGCGCGCTGGGCGGCGGGGAACGCGCGGCCCAGTCCATCTTCGAATACCACGTGTCGGCCAGCGCCTTCCCGGTGTCGGCGCACTACGTCGCGCTCGGGCATCTGCACCGCCGGCAGACGCTGCCGGCGGGCTGCCCGGTCAGCTACTGCGGCGCGCCACTCGCGGTCGACTTCGGCGAGCAGGACAACACCAGCGTCGTGTGCCTCGTCGAGGCCGCCCCTGGCATCCCGGCGAAGGTCACCGACATTCCGATCACGTCCGGCCGGCGGCTGCGCAGCGTGCGCGGCACCGTCGCCGAGCTCACCGCGCAGGCCGGCGGGTACGGCGATGACTTCCTGCGGGTCTGGGTCTGCGAGCCGGCCCGGGCCGGGCTGACCCAGGACGTGCAGAAGGTGCTGCCGAACGCGCTGCAGGTGTTCATCGACCCGGACTTCGCCCAGCCGGTCACCACCCGCCGCCCGGAGGCCCGGCCGGACCGCAGCCCGGGGGAGCTGTTCGCGGAGTACTGCGCGCAGACCCAGGTCGAGGACTCCCGGGTGCGGGAACTGTTCGACCGGCTGCATGACGAGGTCACCGCCGCCGAAGCCCGCGACACCGAGCTGCTGACCAGGGGCAAGGCCTGATGCGCCCGGTCCTGCTCGACATGGAGGGGTTCGCCGCGTTCCGCTCGGCGACCCGGGTCGACTTCCAGGGCGCGGACTTCTTCGTTCTCGTCGGACCGACCGGATCCGGCAAGTCGACTGTCATCGATGCGGTCACCTTCGCCCTGTACGGCACGGTGCCGCGCTGGCAGGACCGCCGCAAGGTCTCCCTCGCTCTCGCCCCGACCGCCGTCCGCGGCACGGTGCGGCTGGTGTTCGACGTCGGCGGCGCCCGCTACCAGGTGGCTCGCGAGCTGCGCCGCAGCGGCGGAGCGAACCCGCAGGTCCACATCAAGAACGCCCGGCTGGAGCGCCTTCTCGACCCGACCGGTCTCGGTGACGTCGGCGAGCCGACCGAACTGCTCGCCGCCGACTCGGCGGTGAACGACCGGGTCACCGCGCTGCTGGGCCTCAGGTTCGAGCACTTCTGCAAGTGCGTCTCGCTGCCGCAGGGGGCGTTCGCCGAGTTCCTGCACGCCAAGCCTTCTGACCGGCACCAGATCCTCATCGACCTGCTCGGCCTTCGCGTCTACGAGGCGATCGCCCGCCGCGCCCGCGAAGAGGCGTCCACGCAGCGGCAGCTGGTGACGCTACTCGCCGAACAGCTCGAGGGGTTCGGCGACGTGACCGCTGACACGCAGCAGGCCGCCGACGAGCGCGTCACCAGACTTACCGACCTGGCCGCGACCACCGACGAGGCCGTGCCGCGGCTGGCGCAGGCCACCGCAGCCGTCACCGCGAAAGCCACGCAAGGGCAGCGCCTCACCGACGAGCGGACCCAGTTGCTCGCCCTAGTCCCCCCGGACGGGCTGGCCGAGCTCGACGAGCGCCGCGCCGCCGCCGAACGTCGGCTGACGGACGCCGTCGCCGAGCAAGCCGCCGCGGACACCGCGGAAACCGCCGCCCGAGACGCGCGTGCGGCCGCTCCGGAGCGGGGCCCGCTCGAGCAGGCGCAGCGCGATCACCGTGACCTCGCCGCGGCGGTCGCCGACGAACCCGGGGCGAACGACGCCTGCCGGCGGGCCCGGAGCGCCGCGGAAGCCGCCGACGCCGCCACCCGAGCCGCGGACAGGGCTACCAGCCGCGCCAGGGAAGGCCAGCAGCGCGCGGTCACCGAGCATGAGGCGGCCGACAGCGTCGTTGACCGGCTCACCGCCGACCTGGCCCCGCTCGCCGGTGTCACGCCGCCGCCCGGCCTGTCCGACCTAGGCGCCCGGCTCGCCGACGCGCAGCGGGCCCACAGGGCAGCGATCACCGAGCTGGCGAGCGCCGAACGCGCCGACGACGACGCGCGCGCCGCCGCCGAAGCGGCCGCCGCCGGACGTGGCCGGCTCGAGCAGGCCGGCCGCGACCACGACGGGCTCGCCGAGCTGCTGGCAGCCCAACCCGGCCGCGAACGGCGGCACACCGGCGCAGCCCGCGAACACGCCGCCGCCCTCGCAGCCGCCACCGCCGGCCGCGCGCATCTCGAGCACGCTCAGGAGGCCCGGGACGCCGCAGCACGCGAAGACCTGGCGGCCGCGCTGCGCCCACAGCTCGCGGTCGGCGACGACTGCCCGGTCTGCGCGCAGCAGGTCGCCGTGCTCCCGCCGGCCCTGTCCGGGGATCGCATCGAGCAGGCCGATACCGCGCTCACCGCAGCCGCCAGCAAACTGCGCGAGGCCGAAGGCGAAGCGGCGCAGGCCGAGCGCGCGGCCGGGAAGGCCGCGGACGAACGCGACCAGGCGGCCGCCCGTATCGACGCGCTGCGGCAGGCGCTGAGCGGCGCCCCGGACAGCCGGGCCGTCGTCGACGAGCAGCTCGCCGCCATCACGGCACTCACCGCGGCCGCAGACCTTGCCGCCGCCGGCCGCCGCACCGCCCGCGACACGCTGAAGCAGGCCACCGACCTCGCTGGCGCGGCCCGCGACGAGGAGCAGGTCGCATCCTGCCGGCTGCGCGACGCCCGCGACCCGCTGGTCGCACTGGACGCCCCGCAGCCGCCCGACGACGTGGTCGCCGGCTGGGAGCAACTGCACGCGTGGGCCAGCGCGCAGGCTACCGACCGTGAGAGGCGCCTGAAGCCCGCCAGCCGCGCGGCGAAGGACGCCGCCGCCGCCCGCCAGGAGGCTGACAACACCCTCAAGACCACGGAAGCCGCCACCGACACCGCCCGCCGCGAGCAGCTAGCCGCCACCGGTGCCGCCGCACGCGAGCAGGCCAACCTGGACGCCCTGGCGGCCACCGTCGCCCGGCTGACCGGCACGCTACAAGGCGCGCCGGACGCCGCCACCGTCACCTGCGAAGTCGCCTGCCTCGACGCCCTCGACGCCGCTGTCAGTGCCGCCGACCCGCGTGTGCGGGCCGCCCGCACGCAGCACGGCGAGGCACAACAGGCGCTCCGGGCAGTCGCCGGCGAGCTCGAAGCCGGCTGGCAGCAGCTGCGGCACGCACGCGACCCGCTCGTGCGGTTCGACGCCCCGATCCTGACCGGCGGGGACCTGACCGCCGCCTGGCGGCAGCTGACCACCTGGGCGACCGGCGCGGCTCAGGACCGGGTGGATCAGCTGACGGGACTACGCGATGACCTGTCCGACCTGGAACGCACCCGGGACGACACCGCCGCCGAGCTCGCCGGCGCCTTGGCCGACGCTGGCGTGGAGGTCCGCGCGGACGTCCCACTCGCTGACGTCGCGACCGCGGCCGTAGCCTCGGCGCTGGCGACCGCGCACGCCGAACGGCGGCGGCTCGCCGAACGCCGGGACGAGGCTGCAGGGCTGGAGGAGCGCCGCGCCGGGGCCGAACGCGCCGCCCAGGTCGCGGTTATGCTGGCGGGGTTGCTGCGCAACGACAACTTTCCGCGGTGGCTCGCCAGCTCCGCCCTCGACACGCTCGTCATGGAGGCGTCGCAGAGCCTGCTCACCCTGTCCAGCGGGCAGTTCGAACTGACCCACGACGACGGGGGGGAGTTCCTCATCGTCGACCACGCCGACGCCGACTCCCGCCGGCCGGTGCGCACGCTGTCCGGCGGGGAGACGTTCCAGGCGAGCCTTGCGCTCGCCCTCGCGCTGTCCTCGCAGATGGCCGCGCTCGCCGACGCCGGCGCCGCCCGGCTCGACTCGATCTTCCTTGACGAAGGGTTCGGTACCCTCGACGAATCGACCCTGGAGACCGTCGCGGAAACCCTGGACAACCTCGCGCACCAGGGCGACCGGATGGTCGGCGTCGTCACCCACGTCGGCGCGCTCGCCGAACGCATCCCGACCCGCTTCACCGTCAGCCGCGACCAGATCACCTCCAGCGTCGTGCGGAGCGGCGCATGAGCGCCCGCGCGGCGCCGGCCGGCATGCGGTTCTGCGTCGACGCCTGGGACCCGAGCTATGGCGCCAGCGCCGACGCTGACATCGACCTCGGCGAGTCGACCGCGAACCTCGTCCTCGACGTCGAAACGGACGCCGATAAGTGGCAGCCGGTCGACGCCCCGAGCGGTGTCACGATGCCGGCCGCCGTGCTGTTCGTCGACGGGGTGCGCCGCATCGACGCCCGGGTCTGGGTCGACGACCAGGCCGGGTCCGGCACTGTCGCCGCCGGGCTGTGCGCGTCCTACTCCGCCGGCGTCATTTGCTGCTGCCAGGGCCGGGCCCACCTGCTCGCCGCGGAACGCCGCCGCGGCCTGTTCACGGCCACACCGCACGCCGTCGACATCGACACCTGGGCCGGCCGCTACTCCGCCAGCTTCACCGCCCCGCCGCCCGGCACCCCGCTGCTGACCGCGCTCAGCCTCGCGCTGCAGGTCCGGCTCGGTGACACCGAGGTGACGACCGCGCTCGCCTCCCGAGCCGAGCTCGCCGGCCGCGGCGTCCCCGACGGCAGCGACCTCCTCGTCGTCGACGGCCCGCTGCGCGGACGCACCCACCTGCCGCGCACCCTCGGCTACATCAAGACCCACCACAGCGAATACCTGCCGCCCGACCTGCATGCGATGGTCGGCCGGCTCGGCCCCGATCAGCGCACCCCGGTGTTCCTCGTTGGCAGCAGCTGGGACCGCCACACCTGGTACCTGCGGCTGCCATGCCGGCCCGGTGCCCCGTGGGCCGGCGTCGTCCGCGTCGAATGCAGCGCCGACCTGAACGCGAACGACGCCATCGACCTGGCGAACCTGTCGCAGGCGACGCTGTGCCGGTACGCGTCCGCCGAATACAAGGATCCCCGCGCGCCGCAGAACCTGTACCCGATCGCCGGCCTGGAACGCGAACTGCGCCGCCGACTCGGCGACCCGCGCCTGATGTACCGGGCGCTGCGCACCGCCGCCGCCTGAACC
>JADGOU010000126.1 GCA_017882835.1 Frankiaceae bacterium
ACCACCGGTGCGCGGATGAACACCGCGGGCATCGGTCCCGGGTCGAGCCCGGCTCCAAGACCGTTGATCTCGACGACACCTTCGAAGGAGTCCACCTGGCGGCCGAAGGCATTGCGCCGGACCACGACATCCATGCCGCCAACCAACGGCTGATCGCTACGACCGTCCAGCACCCGGTCGGCCAGGAGAATCATGCCGGCGCAGGACCCGTACGCCGGGAGCCCCGCTGCCACCGCCGCTCGCAGCGGCTCCAGCAGGTCGAACACGGCCAGCAACTTGCCGATCGTGGTGGACTCGCCGCCCGGGAGCAAGATGCCGTCGACGCTGGCCAGCTCGATCGGCCGGCGGACCGGGACGGCCAGCGCCCCGGCAGACTCCAGCGCTGCGACGTGCTCGCGAACGTCCCCCTGCAGCGCCAGCACGCCGACTACCGGCCGGCCGGCGGCCGCGGAGGAGCCCGGGGTCACCAGCCGCGCGCGGCGTACCGCTGATCGGTCGGCAGCGTCTCGAGGTTGATGCCGACCATGGCCTCGCCCAGTCCGCGGGACACCTTGGCGATGACATCCGGGTCGTCGTAGAAGGTCGTCGCCTTGACGATTGCCTCGGCCCGCGACGCCGGGTTGCCGGACTTGAAGATGCCGGAGCCGACGAAGACGCCCTCGGCACCCAGCTGCATCATCATCGCGGCGTCCGCCGGGGTGGCGATACCGCCGGCGGTGAACAGCACGACCGGCAGCTTGCCCGCCTCAGCGATCTCCTTGACCAGGCCGTACGGCGCGCGCAGGTCTTTCGCCGCGGCGTACAGCTCGGTCTCGTCCAGCGTCGTCAGCCGGCGGATCTCTGCCCGAATGGAACGCATGTGCCGGGTCGCCTCGACGACGTTGCCGGTACCGGCCTCACCCTTGGACCGGATCATCGCCGCGCCCTCGGTCAGCCGGCGCAGCGCCTCGCCCAGGTTGGTGGCGCCACAGACGAACGGCACGGTAAAGGCCCACTTGTCGATGTGGTGGCTCTCGTCCGCCGGGGTCAGCACCTCGGACTCGTCGACGTAGTCCACGCCGAGCGACTGCAGCACCTGAGCCTCGACGAAGTGACCGATCCGCGCCTTGGCCATCACCGGGATGGAGACCGCGGCGATGATGCCCTCGATCATGTCTGGGTCGCTCATCCGGGCGACGCCGCCCTGCGCCCGGATGTCGGCCGGCACCCGTTCGAGTGCCATCACGGCGACCGCGCCGGCGTCCTCAGCGATCTTGGCTTGGTCCGGGGTGACCACGTCCATGATGACGCCGCCCTTGAGCATCTCCGCCATGCCCCGCTTGACGCGGGTCGACCCGGTGACGGGGTCGGCGTCGGGGCGCGGCGAAGGGGCGGCAGACACGGCGGAACCTCGCAGGGTCATTAGGCGGCTGGGCAGCTTGGGCAGCTAACGTGTGAGCAGGATGGTGCAGGCGCCACCGACGGCGGCCCTGCCATCGTACGGCGACGGACCGTGAACCAGCGACGGCGGCGGCCCGTCACAACCACACCTTCTCCGCCGATGTTGAGCGCCCGAACTCGAGGCGGCCGCGAGCTGGGCGCGCTGAAGGAGGTGCTCAAGCGATGCGGACAGGCGGCGAGCCGATTCGGGCTGCACGTTTGGATTCGTCTGCCCGGCCCTGCGGAACAGCGTGACCATGCCTCTGCCCCCGCGTCAGTCCGAGCCGGGAGTCCCGTACGGCGGCCGGCGGACAGGCGCGAGGGAATCTCCTTGGCTGTCCCGACAGGCGATCGCCTGCGCGCGGCGGACGCTGCGCCGGGCGGCCAGGACGGGCAGGTCGCGGCCGGCGCCGGCAACGCGTCCCCGCTTGGCCGGGGCGCGTGCCGGGAGAGCGAGGTGGCGCGGCTGGGCCGGCGGTGCGCGTGATCTCGTGTCACACAGGATCCAGGTGTGATACAAGATCTCCTGGTCTCGGCCGCAGGCGGAAGCGCGGCCGGTCGCCGTCCGCCCAGCGAACACCGGTGGGTGCCGGATCGTTGGTCTTGCCGGGCATGATTCCCCGGTGCGGGTGCTGCTGTCGGACGGTTCGGGGTTGACGTCGCGCCAGTGCGCCACGCTGCTGGCCCGGGAAGGCCACGACGTCTCCGTGTTGGCGGCGGCGGCGCTGCCGCTGACGCGCTGGACGCGGCACGTGAGTCGGGTGCACCGACTGCCGCCGTACGGCCCGGATCCGCTGGGCTGGTGGGACATTGCGGTGCGGGTTCTCCAGCGGGAGCGGCCGGACGTGCTGCTGCCCACCCAGGAGCAGGTCGCGGTCATCAGCCGCCGGCAGCGGGACCTGGACGCACTCGGGGTGGGGACGGTGGTGCCGCCGTTCGCGGCCCTTCAGCGGGTACAAGACAAGCTCGCCGCCGACCAGACGCTGCGCGCAGCCGGGCTGCGCCGACCCTCAAGCTGGGTCGCCCGGGACGCGGCTGGGCTGGTCCGGGGCGTGTGCGGGCCGGCGTTCCTCAAGGCGCCAATCGGCACCGTCAGCACCGGGGTGCAGCGCGTGCGAGGTCGCGACCAGGTCCGGGAGGCGGCCGCGGCGTTTCAACAGGCGGGTGCGTTCGCCGCCGGCGGCGTGCTCGTCGAGGAGCCGGTCGCCGGGCCGCTGTTGATGGTGCAGTCGGTCTTCTCGGCCGGTCGGCTGCTGGCGCTGCACGCCAACGAGCGAACCCGGGAAGGCGGCGGCGGCGCGAGCACCAAGACCAGCCGCAGCCTGCCCGGCGCTGCCGACGACGTGCAGCTGCTGGGCTGGCACGGCGCGCTGTCGCTGGACGCGATCCTCGACAAGGACGGCCCGGTCTGGATCGACGTCAACCCGCGGCTGGTCGAGCCGTTCAACGCAGCCCGCAGCGGAGTCGACCTGCTCGGCCCGCTACTGGCGCTCGCCCGCGGTCAGGCCGGCCCCTCGACCGTCGTCGGCGGTACGCCGGGTGTGCGCACGCACCAGCTGCTGCTCGCCGTGCTCGGCGCGGCGCAGTCCGGTCGGGGTCGCGCCGGCGTGGCGCGGGAACTGCTGAGCGCCGCTACCCGCAGTGGGCCCTACACCGGCAGCACCGAGGAGCTCACTCCAGTTGCCGGCGACCCGTTGGCCGCAGTGCCGGTGGCAGCCGCCGCGCTAGCCTGCCTGCTGCGGCCGTCCCTTGAGCGCCTACTCACCTCCAAGGCGGTCAGCGGCTATGCCCTGACTCCCCAAGGCTGGCACGACCTCCAGGCAGCCTGAAATTCGCTCGACAAGCGCCCGAATCTGAATCCCGTCCCAGCCGACGATCGTAGACCGATACGGGTTGATCGGCTTTCGCCACCGCGGCAGGTAGCGCCAGAACAACAGCCGTCGCACCTGCACACCAGGAAGGACCGCGGCCGCCCGTCGGCGAACATGGCGGGTGCTCAGTGGTGGCTTGAGCACGAGGGGCATCGCCTTGTTCGCAGGGTCGCACGCGATCTAGCTGCGGTGTCCCAATGACCGCGCTGCTAGCTAGACACCCGGATCGCGGCGCATTTCCCGGCGCTGCGCTACTGCGCCCTCGACGGCACCGACCACGCCTCGCCCCGAAGAGCAGGCCGGCATGATCCGCCGCTACCTCGGCTGGCGTAACCACCATGCGGACGACGAGAAGCTACCGGA
The DNA here is from genome assembly GCA_017882835.1 of Frankiaceae bacterium. Classification (GTDB taxonomy): domain Bacteria; phylum Actinomycetota; class Actinomycetes; order JADGOU01; family JADGOU01; genus JADGOU01. The sequence goes on from JADGOU010000126.1 coordinate 3,654, forward strand.
GATCGTGGCCAGGGCGAAGGTTGCTTGAAGTGGCCCGAGAAACGCCCGAACCGGCCATGCGCCGAAGTTGTGCGACGGTTCGAGCCGCCGGCGGCTCGTTCTGCCGCACAGGTCGCGAGGTGCCATGTCGACCGCCGGCGCTGGCCAAATAGCTCGCCGGCCCGAGCGCTGGTGCGGTCATGGGCACCAGGCCACCCTAGTTTATCCACGTCTCAGTTGATCCGACCGCGATCGGCTTCCTGTCGGCGAGGAGCTCGCACGCCACAACGCCGAGCGGGTCGCGCGCGCGGCGGCTTCCGCCGGAGCAAGCGGCGACCGCACCACTGTCATGCTCGACATGGAGGACTTCTCCCTGGTAGAGCCGACGCTTGCGCTGCACCGCTATCTCGTGGCGGCCGGTCTGCCCGCCGCCATCACGCTGCAAGCCCGTCTGCGCCGGACCGAGCGCGACCTCGAAACGGTCGTCCGAACGCCAACCTGCGTCCGCTTGGTCAAGGGCGCGTTTCCCCGGGGAGTGGCAGACGACCATCAAGGCCGGGAGGCCATCGACGCCGCCTACCTTCAACTCGGGCGGACCATGCTCACTCCGCAAGCACGCGCGGCGGGCTTCCGCCCGGTCTTTGCCACACACGACGATGCGCTCACCCGGCAGCTCGTCGCCGTCGCGCGCCATAACGACTGGTCGTCCCACGAGTACGAGTTCGAGATGCTCTACGGCGTACGCCCAGCCCAGCCTGGCAGCAGGAGTTGCGGGGCCAAGGCATCTCCGTCCGCGTCTATTTGCCATTCGGCCGCGACTGGTGGCCCTATGTGATGCGCCGCATCGGCGAGAACCGGAAGAATGTCCTGCTCGTGGGGCGCGCCATCATCGGCCGCTCCTACCGGGCTGCGAACGACGCTACGCAGGTTGCGGGTGACGCTGTGCTGTCGCCAGCCCGCGGGTGGTGGTAGGTATCCGTGGAGGTGGGGGTCATCCTCGTTGGCCGACCAGTGGGTGAAGTCCTCCAGCCAGGGCTGATCGTGATTGCTAGGATCGCCGTCAGCCAAGGACGAGTGAAAGCCCTGCGTCACCGAACGGCGTCGGGTTCATGCTCTACGTCATCCTCGGCCACCGCACCGCCACCACCCCCACAGGCCCCAGGTGCCGCACCGGCGCCAGCGACGGGGACGAGACCGGATCGCCGATGAGCGGCATCAACCAGCTCGGGCTGTCCATGCCCGTCGCCGCCGAGGCGGCGACGTGAGCCTCCTGTGGCGGCGGCTGCGGGACTTCTTCAACACCCAGACCGAACTGCAAGAACGCCTCCTGCAGCTCCACCGGCTGGTGCCCAGCAGCCGATCACATCAGACACACCCAAGCGAAAGGCAACAATGGCGCGCGACGAGGGTCGTCATCAACGGGGTGGTGGCGTTATAGATGCTGGCCAGCCCCGAGGCGACGTGCTGCTCGGCCCACGCGAACAACGGAAACGGGGCCATATGCAGTAGCACGGACATCATGGCAAGGTGCGCCCACACCGTCGGCTCACGAGGCGGTCGCTGGCCACTGACCAGGGACGCAGTCACCAAAGCTGCTGACCCGGTCAGCAGCCGCCCCAGCACGACCTGCGGTGGGGACAACCCCTCCAGCCCGATCTTGATGAGCAAGAACTGGCACCCCAGGCCACGGCCAACATCACGAACTGGCCCAGTACTCCGACATCGCGTTGACTGCCTCGCACCACCTGCAACCTCCATCCTGCGTCAGCGAGCCACCGTCGATCGGCGCCCACCCTGTAAACGCTCGTCACCGCAGACTTGTGAGGTCAGGCGCACAGCGGCACCGTGAAACCCCCGACGAGCTCCGCCCCAGACCTTGGCAAACCAGACGCGCGAAGGCTGGCGGTTTCCGGACCGGCACTCACCCCGGCAGCACCTACGCCCCGATCTGAGGCGGACGGCGCGGGGATGAGCCCGAGCGCTGAGCGCCCCGCAAAGCGATGACTACGGGGGCGGCGGCAGTGCGTTGTGCGCAGCGGGAGCCGGAGAGGAGCTGCTTTGGTCTCGCGCGACATTAGACCCGTCATTTCGGGCGCGTCACGTCTCGGTTGTTGTCCGCGGCCGCGGTGCCGGTAGGCCACTGGCGAGGTGCCTGCTGAGCAGGCCCTTTTCCAGTGGCCCCCGGGCCGAACCGGACGTGATCGTTTCCGATCATCCAGCTCTCCAGTGATTACTCCGTGGATGACGCGGTTGGGTGCCGGGTGTGGATGGAAGCATGGCAACCGGTGCAGACCATGCGGGTCTTGCGCCGGCGTCTTGCCATGATTCGTGCCCAGTCCGGCAGTGACAGTCCCAGTTCTTCGAGGTCGGCGAGTTTGCGGACTTGGTGAGCTTCCACGTCGGTCTTGCGCTCGCATAGCTCGCACCGTCCTGCAAGAAGCCGTGTGATGATCTCCTTGCGCGGGGCGGTGACCGGGACGGGTTGGCGGTCGGTGAGGACCGCGTTCTTCTGCCGCTTCAGTGGTATCCCGCCGAATCTGGCGACCAGTGGTTTCTTGCCTTCTCGTTCGATGCTGGCTTGAAAGCACTTGCGGGGCCCGTGAGGTGTAGTGAGGGTGGCCTCGTACTTGACGGCCATCTTCGTCACCGTCGAGCGGTGCTTGGCTGCTAGCGTCTTGGGCATCGAGGTCAACATGACCCAATGCAGCCGAGATAGCCGGTAGACATCGCCGGCCAGCAGATAATACTGGACGAGCCCCCGATATCGGGTCCCGTAGATGCTGATGATCTCACGGTCGGTGAGATCCTTCAGCCGGGGTTGGTACTCGGGTTTGCCGAGTTTGGTGTCGGGGGCACATTTGGCCTTGATCACCGCTGCCGGCACACGCAAGCCGATGGTCCCATTGACCGAACGACGGCCATTGGTGAGCTTGTGTTCGTCGTGCCGAACGGTGATCTCGTAGCCGAGGAAGCTGGCCGCGCCTGTGCGGGCGTGGGTGATCAGCGTCCTGTCCGGTGACAATTCCAGGCTGAGGTCTTCACGTAGGAACGTCTCCAGTCGAGCTTCTATCTCCTCGGCCTCTGCCTTCGGTCCGGTGAACCCGAGCAAGTGATCGTCGGCGTAACGGGAGTAGCGCAACCGCCGGTAGCCCGGATCTCGCGGATCCAGGCTGGGCAGGTCACGCAACCGCCTGCGTAGCTGACGCGCCGCAACGCGATCGCCACGCGTGCGTGCCCCCGCCAGCGCCGACTCGACCTTTCGGTAGGCAGGGTTTCGGGCCCTACCCTTGCCTCGGGAATATTCGGGAATGAGAACTGTCTCGACGAACTTGTCCAGTCTGTCCAGATAGATATTGGATAGGATTGGTGATGCCACACCACCTTGCGGCGCGCCGCTGAACGTGGCGTTCCATTCCCAATCCTCCACGTATCCGGCTTGTAGCATGTTACGCAGCAGCCGTAAGAACCGGTTATCGTGGATCTTCTCACCAATCGTCTCGATCATGACCGAATGGTCAAGCGACCCGAAACAGTCGAAAATGTCTCCTTCGATAAACCAGGTAGTCCCGTTCCATGTGTTCGCCACCTCGCTTAGAACGGTGTGGCAACCATGGCGGGGACGGAAACCGTGTGACCGCTTGGAAAACCGCGGCTCGCAATACGCCTCCAGGAGGAGTCGGATCACCTCGCCGACGAGTTTGTCCGACCATGACGGCAGGCCAAGCGGGCGGAGTTTCCCATTCTTCTTCGGAATGTAGATGGACATTCAGTCCGTTTCGGCGTTCTGCATTACGCGTACCTCCCGGCCTTTGAGTGTCCGATCACCTGGCCCCCTTGGCCCTGCGGACGGCTTTCCCGTCCTCCTTGGTGGGTCGTGACTCCCACGACTACTGCGGGGCCTCCGTCACCCTAGGACTCGCGGCCCTTAGGTGATCCCACGTTCGTCCTTGTTGTACGTATCTAGCGAGAGTTAGGCGGTCCACTCATCTCCATATATGCCCTTACTGGGCATCCCTCCGTATCCGGAGGTTGTGTCGAACCACGATCCATGCCAACACAGGACCCGGCCACCGGTTACGGACGTCTTTCCGGCGGATGGAACTTTGCATCGCTGGAGATTAGGCTACAGGCAATTCAGCTTTCGCCATATCACGCGGGTCCCACAGCACCTCGTTTCATACGCCTGAACACGACCGCTGCTTTCCTGACATGCTGCTGTCCCCTTCAGTTTTCACATCCAGGTAAGTCATTAGACCCAGGAACATTCGGTAGCGTGTCGCTCCGTTGAACTTGGCCCTTGATCTTGTAGGACTGCAGGCGAACCTCCGTCTAGAGCGAGGAGTCGCCGCCGATGTCCACCAGTA
>JADGOU010000127.1 GCA_017882835.1 Frankiaceae bacterium
TGGGTCACCACCTCATCGCCCGGCTCCAGCACCGGTTCGTCCAGCATGCATTGGCCGCACCCTGGGGACGGCGATTCTGGCTGCCGATTCGTATCGATGGGCGCCGATTCGTGCCATACTTCAGATCACGAGCGCGCCTGGATCTGCCCGGACCTCGTGCTCCCTGGCCGCTCGGCACTCGAGCCGAAGGCAGCAGTGAGACCGATGACGGAACTCATCTTCCGCCAACCAACCGTCGCTCAAGCAACCATTCCCGCCGAGTTGGCTGCCGACGCACCCACCGTGGTCACGGCGGTGCTGTGCGCCTACTGCCGGGCAGCTATCCCGGCGGACTCCTTCGTCTACTGGTCCCCAGCCAAGCGGCTGCTGTCCGCATCGTGCCCGGACTGCCACCGGCGGGTGACGGTGGCGGCGCCGATGTGGCGCCGCTGGAGCGCAGTCGGGTCCAGCGGGCTCGGGACCTCGGCCCCCGCCAATGACCATCACGACCCGCGTCCCCATGCCCGGCCCCCGCCCGGCCTTGCTCGGCAGCCTGCCGATCACCTCGGCGCGGGTGCTGACGAGCCTCGACGGCGCAACGCTGATCTTCCACGGGCCCACTTCCTGAGACCGGGGCGTCTGGCAGTGCGACCTCGCCGCGCTCGGTAGAGCTTCCCTTCAACCACGTTTCCCGGCAATCGGCGCGGATGACCGTTTGATCCGCAGTCCCAAAGGAGCACCCCCATGACCATCCTGTCCACCGTCACCATCATCATCGTCGTCCTGATCCTGCTCGCCCTTGCGCTGGCGGTGCGGATCATCAAGCAGTACGAGCAAGGAGTACTGTTCCGGCTCGGCCGGGTGCTGGGCGCGCGGCAACCCGGGCTACGGGTGATCATCCCGTTCGTCGACGTGTTGCACCGGGTGTCGCTGCGGATCGTCACGATGCCGATCCAGTCCCAGGGCATCATCACCCGGGACAACGTCAGCGTCGATGTGTCCGCGGTCGCCTACTTCCGGGTGGTCGACGCGGTGAAGTCGGTGGTCGCGATCGAGAACGTCCACGCCGCCATCAACCAGATCGCCCAGACCACGCTGCGCAAGGTGGTCGGTCAGCACACCCTGGACGAGACGTTGAGCGAGACCGACCGGATCAACGTGGACATCCGCGAGATCCTCGACGTCTCCACCGTCGACTGGGGCGTGGAAGTGACCCTGGTGGAGCTCAAGGACATCCAGTTGCCCGACAGCATGAAGCGGGCGATGGCGCGCCAGGCCGAGGCCGAGCGGGAGAAGCGAGCGAAGATCATCAATGCCGAGGGCGAGTCGCTAGCCGCCGCCGCCCTGGGGGATGCCTCGGACACCATGATGGCGCACCCGCTGGCACTGCAGCTACGCAACCTGCAGAGCCTGGTCGAGATCGGCGTGGACAAGAACACCACCGTCGTGTTCCCGGCCCCGCTGATGAGCACCATCGGCGAGCTCGGGTCCTTCCTCGCCCGCGAGGCCGCCGCCGCCGCCCCGCCGGCGCCGACGCCGACCACCGCCGACAGCCCGCCGAAGCCGCCGGCGGCAGCCAACGGAGCCTCCAAACCCGACTCCGTCCGGCTGTTGTAGCCAGCGGCACGCTGCGTCCGCGGCGTACCGAAGCCATGGGCGTGGCGGCCGCTGACCAGCTGGTTGGGTCAGCGGCCGTCACGTGCCACCCGACCGGACGATCTACCTCCCCGCCACTGGACAACACATGAAGGAGCGGCCAAACCGTGAGCGCCGACCAGCCCACCCCCGCCCGGGACCGGATCGTGGTCGGTTGATGGATCCGAGCCGTCCCAGCAGGATGGCTCGGCCAGGCCAATAGACCGGGACCAGCTGGCCGCTCTGGGAGCTGCAGCTAACTCACGCGTACGGCCGCCGCCAGTAATCAGTCCGGTCAGCGGGCAGGCGGCCTCAGCCGCCGCTGGATGGGTGGGGGCGGAGCGTAGCGCCACGGCGGGCCGGCTCACGCCCGGGCGGCTGCGGCGGGCGCGGGAGCAGCGGCGTGCGCTTGTCAAGCTGGCGAGTGACCGGTTCCCGCGCGGTGACGGTCACGTCCTCGCCCGCGTGCCGGAGATCCAGGGTCGCCTCCGCGCCGTCGCCGACCGTGTACGTCACTTGCCGCGGCCCGACGTCGACGCCGAGCCGCAGGCCTCGCCAGCGAACGGTAAAGCGCAGCCGGGTGATGCCGACCGGCAGCTGCGGGTCGAAGGCCAGCGCCGGGCCGCACTGGCGCAGGCCGGCGAACCCGGCGACGAGGGCGATCCAGGCGCCGGCGAGCGAGGCGATATGCAGCCCGTCGCGGCTGTCGTGGTGCAGGTCCCCCAGGTCGATGAGCGCGGCTTCGTAGGCGTAGTCGTGGGCGAGCTCGAGGTGGCCGACCTCGGCGGCCAGCACCGCCTGGATGCAGGCGGACAGCGACGAGTCACGCACCGTGCGCCGCTCGTAGTAGTCGACGTTGCGGGCCTTGTCCACCGGGGAGAACTCATCGCCGAACCACCACATCGCCATTTCGAGGTCGGCCTGCTTGACCACCTGCTTGCGGTAGAGGTCGAAGTACGGCGCGTGCAGCAGCAGCGGATACTTCTGGTCCGCCGTGAAGTTCCACTCCGGCAGCCGGGTGAAGCCCTCGCACTGCGCGTGCACCCGCAGACCCTCGTCATAGGGGACGTGCACCGCGTCGGCGGCGGCGCGCCACGCAGCCGCCTCGTCGACGTCGACGCCGAGGCCGCGGCCGAGCTCGGGGTGGCGATCCACCGCCGCGGCGGCGACCCGCAGGTTGTGGGCGGCGGCCAGGTTGGTGAAGACGTTGTCGGCCACCACGGCGGTGTACTCGTCCGGGCCGGTGACGCCGACGATGTGCCAGCGACCGTCCTGGTCGTGGTGCCCGAGCGAGACCCACAGCCGGGCGGTCTCCACCAGCAGCTCGAGACCGCCCTCGATCTCCAGCGTCTCGTCGCCGCTGACCACCCGGTACTGCTCCACGGCCGCCGCAATGTCGGCGTTGATGTGGAAGGCGGCGGTGCCGGCCGGCCAGTAGCCCGAGCACTCCTGCCCGCGGATCGTGCGCCAGGGGAACGCCGCCCCGTGCAGCCCCAGCGTCTGCGCCCGCTGCCGGGCGAGGTCGAGGGTCGAGTGCCGCCAGCGCAGCGCGTCGGCCGTCGCCCCCGGCAAGGTGTAGCTGAGCACCGGCAGCACATAGGCCTCGGTGTCCCAGAAGGTGTGGCCGTCGTATCCCGGCCCAGTGAGCCCCTTCGCCGGGATGCCGCGACGCTCGGCCCGGGCGCCGGCCTGCAGCACGTGGAACAGGCCGAAGCGGACCGCCTGCTGCACCTCGGGGTCGCCGTCGACCTGCACGTCGGCGGAGTCCCAGAACGCGTCGAGGTAGTCACGCTGCTCTCGGAGCAGTCCGGCGAAGCCGGAGTAGGACGCGCCGGTGAGGGCGCCGGCGACCTGGTCGCGCAGCGCGGGCTGGGACCGCATGCTCGACCCCCCGTAGGCCAGCAGCTTGACCACCCGGATCCGCTGGCCCGGCTGCACCTGGCAGACGAACGTCGTTCGCGCCCAGTCCTCCGACGCGCGGGTCGCCACGTCGACGCGGCCAGGCGCCTCGACCAGATGCTCCATGCCGGCCGCCATCTGCAGCCCGCTGACCCGGGTGCGGTGCAGTAGGATTGCGCCGCCCGTCCCGACGTCCTGTTCCATCGCGACGAGCGGGTGCTCGAGCACCGCGGCGGCCCATGGGTCGCCGCGGTGCGCCGGCCCCGCCTCGTTGGCGACCAGCTCGGACTGGACGATGAGCCGGGCCGGGCCATCGAGCACGTCCACGACGTACTCGATCGCGGCGACGGCGCGCTGTGGGAAGGACACCAGGCGGGTGGAGTGGAGGCGGATCCGGCGCTGCGCCGGCGAGACCCACTCGACGGTGCGGGTCAGCGTGCCGGCGCGCAGGTCGAGCACGCGCTCGTGCGCGCGCAGCTGGCCGTACCGCACGTCGAGCGGCTCGTCGTCGACGAGCAGCCGGATCAGCTTGCCATTCGTGACGTTGATGACCGTCTGCCCTGACTCCGGGTAGCCGTAGCCGGCCTCCGCGTAGGGCAGCGGGCTCTGCTCGTAGAAGGAGTTCAGGTAGGTGCCGGCAATGCCGTGCGGTTCGCCCTCGTCGAGGTTGCCGCGCAACCCGATGTGGCCGTTCGAGAGCGCGAACACCGACTCCGACTGCGCCAGCAGGTCGAGGTCGAGGTGGGTCTCCCGGACGCACCACGGCTCCACCGGGAACGCCGACTGCTCGATCATGACGCCGGCTCCGGGGCGCAACGCGCACCGGCGAGGAGGCGGTCCGACGCCGGCGCGCCCGTCCGCCCATGCATGCGCGGTGTGCGCCCGTCGACGCCGCCCTCGACGTGCTCGGCGAGTCCGGTCACCCGGAGCACCGACGACCGGTGGCCCGCAGGCAGCGCCAAGACCCCTCGATCATCCCAACGCCGTCCTTTTCGATCCGGTCGCAAGCAGCGCCTCGTTCTTCCGGTTGCCTCGGTCCGTGGAGATCGCCGGTCCGAACAACTCTAGATGTCTGGCCGGTTCTCCTTTCGCCAGAGCGAGGGTGGCGCTGTAGCGTCCCAGACGGTGGGTACCAGCCAGCCCGGAATCGGGGCAGCCGCGACCACGTCGCGTCCGGTGGGCGCTTCACCATCGCCGGGTGCCGGGGTGCCCGACCCCCGTGGCCTGGCCGCCGCCTGGACCAGTCAATCCCAGCGCTATCACGCGCACGCTACTGCTACTACACCCGCGATCACCCGGTGAGTCAGGCCGCGACGAGCGCGAACGGTGCGGCGCAGCCGGCAGCAGAGCCGGTCGGTGACCCCCAGGAGCCGCTCGGGCTGCTCTTCCGGGACCTGCGGTCCTCCGCTGCGGGCCTGAGCACCCGGGAGGCGACCCGACGCCTGGTGGTCTACGGGCCCAACCAGCTCACCCGGCGAGGCAAGCGCCGCTGGCCCGGTGAGCTGGTAGCCCAGTTCACCCACCCGCTGGCGCTCCTGCTGGCGGCCGCCGCGGTACTGGCAGTGATCAGCGGTAGCCCGGTACTGGCCGCGGCGATCGCGGCGGTGATCGTGCTCAACGCGGTCTTCGCGTTCTTCCAGGAGCAGCACGCCGAGCATGCCGTCGAGGCCCTCGCCGCCTACCTGTCCTCGCACGCGTGGGTGCTGCGCGACGGCTCCCGACAGGAGGCCGAGGTCGCCAACATCGTTCCCGGCGACGTGTTGATCGTCGAGGAGGGCGACCGGATCAGCGCCGACGCCCGCCTCATCGCCGGGTCGGTCGAGGTCGACGTGTCCACCCTGACCGGAGAGTCCCAACCGGTCACCCGGACGGCCGGGCAGGGCGACGCCAAGCTCGCCTTGATGCAAGCCGAGGACATGCTCTTCAGCGGCAGCGCCTGCATCGGCGGCGAAGCCCGCGCCGTGGTGACCGCCACGGGGATGCACACCCAAATCGGTCGGATCGCGGCTCTGTCGGAGCGGGTGGGGCGCGACAGCAGTCCACTGGAGATCCAGGTCAAGGCCGTCGCCAAACTGATCGCCATCGTGGCGATCGTGGCCGCGCTGGCCTTCTTGCCCCTCGGCGCCCTCGCCGGGTTGTCCGTGACCGCCGCCATCAGCTTCGCCATCGGAATGCTGGTCGCCAACGTCCCCGAAGGGCTGCTGCCCACCATCACCCTGGCGCTGGCGGCCGGGGTGCAGAACCTGGCCCGGCGGGGGGCGGTGGTCAAGCGGCTCTCCGCGGTCGAGACGCTCGGATCCACCACGGTTATCTGCACCGACAAGACCGGGACCTTGACCCAGAACCGGATGCAGGTGGCCGGCGTGTGGACCCCCGCCGGCGCCGGCACCTGCAGCGAGGACGGTGTGCTGTCGTGGCCGGCCACCGCAACTGCGCAAGCCGGGACCCTCGCCCGCACATTGGCCGCCACCGCGGCCCGGTGCTGCACCGCGGAGGTGACCGACACCGGAGTCAGCGGCGACCCCACCGAGGTCGCGCTCGTCCAGCTGGCCGCGGCGCTGGACCTGCCGGCCGACCATGCGGCGGGCCGCAAAACGCTGTTCCGGTTCGACCCGAGGCTGCGGCTGATGACCACCATCGACGCCGCCCCCGGCTCGGCGGAGCGCTGGGTCAACACCAAAGGAGCCCCCGAAGCCGTCCTGGCGCGCAGCACCCGGCTGGCCACCGACGCGGATCAGACCCGGCCGCTCACCGCCGACGACCGCAGGGAACTGGCCCGAATCATCGAGGGCTACGCCCGCGGCGGCCTGCGGGTGCTCGCCGTCGCCCGCCGCCTCCTCGAAGTCGGATCGCCGCTGCCAACCACGCGCGAATCCGCCGAGCGGGACCTGTGCCTGCTCGGCGTCGTGGCCCTGCTCGACCCGCCCCGCCCCGAAGCCGCCGCCGCCATCGCCCGCACCCACCTGGCCGGGATCCGGGTGCTCGTGGTCACTGGCGACAACGGCACCACCGCAACGGAGATCGCGCGCCGGGTCGGAATCGGCACCGGGCCGGCCGGCAGTCGCACCGTCTCCGCCGACGCCCTCGACGCCATGAGCGACCCGGAGCTCGACCAGCTGCTGCTCTCCGGCCCTGAGCTCGTCTTCGCCCGCAGCTCCCCCGAAGCCAAGCTGCGGATCGCCGACGCCCTGCGCACCCACGGGCAGGTGGTGGCCATGACCGGCGACGGGGTCAACGACGCCCCCGCGCTGCGGGCCGCCGACATCGGCATTGCCATGGGCCGCTCGGGCACCGAAGTGGCCCGGCAGGCGGCCACCATGGTGCTCACTGACGACAACTTCGCCACCATCGTCAACGCCGTCGAAGAAGGGCGTCGGGTCTATGACAACGTCCGCAAATTCATCCTCTACATCTTCACCCATGCCGTTCCCGAGATCGCCCCCTTCCTGATCTTCGCTATTTCCGGGGGGGCAATCCCGCTCCCCCTAACTGTCATGCAGCTGCTCGCCATCGACCTCGGCACCGACACCCTCCCGGCGCTGGCGCTCAGCCGCGAGCGGGCCGAACCGGGCATCATGGCGCGCCCGCCCCGCCCGCGAGGCGAAGGCCTCATCCGCCCGGCGCTGCTGGCCCGGGCCTGGGGCTTCCTCGGCGTCATCTCCGCCATCTTGGTCCTCACTGGCTTCTTCGTCGTCCTGCATGGCGGCGGCTGGCACCTGCACGCAGCCACCGGACCCGGCAGCCCCCTGCACCGCCTCTACCAGCAGGCCACCACGGTCGCATGGCTGGGCATCGTCGCCTGCCAGGTCGGCGCCGCGTTCGCGGCGCGAACCGAGCGGGCCTCGCTGCGCAGCGTCGGGCTGACCACCAACCCGCTGCTGCTCGGCGGGATCGCCGTCGAGATCGCCTTCGCCGCCGCCCTGGTCTACCTGCCGTTCATGCACGCCATCTTCGGCACTGCAACACCCTCTCCCGCCCAACTCGCCCTCGTCCTGCCCTACCCGTTCATCGTCTGGGGCGCCGACGAGGCCCGCCGCTGGCTGCGGCGGCGGGAAAGCTCGCCACCGGCCGATCACACCGCCGGCGCCGGCACCGACACCGCCGAGAAGGCCACGGTCGAGACGGAGCGGCCGGACATCACACCGCCGCCGCGATCAATACCCGCCGCCGGCACCGGCAGCCCGACCGACCTCGGCCATGCTGCCTCTGCCCGACCATGACCCGCCACCTGACCTACCGGGGCGGCGCAGCCAACGCACCGCCCGAACAAGCGCTACCGAACAGCAAAGCGGCCGGAGCGGAGGTGACAGCCCGGCGTCAGGGCCGGCAGCGTGCGGACCGTACCGCCCAGGCGTTCGCCCAGCCGCCCCTTTCTCGTCACCCAGTGACGTTGATCGCAAAGTCCCGGAGCGCCGGCCGGCGGCCGGGCGTCGGACTTCGAGCACGGTCGGATCACGTGGAACGCCGCCACTGGGGCGACGAC
>JADGOU010000128.1 GCA_017882835.1 Frankiaceae bacterium
TGGCCGGCCGGCGAACCGGTCGACCGCCTCACCAGGTCGAGGTCTGGCACTCAGCACGTCAGAGTGCTAGTCCGATGTTTAGCACTCGACCCGGGAGAGTGCAAGGCGAAGGGCGCGGGGGGGGACCGCGTCTTGCCTGGGCCCCGCTCCCGCCCCGCTCCCCCGTCGGCTGGTCGGCACGTATTCGCCACGAACGATTCACCTCCCGGCCGTCCCGGCTTCGTCCGCACCGACCCGCCGCTGCGTACGGTCCGGCCTCGACGCGCCGCTCATCGGGGCCGGCGCCAGGATGGAGGAGAGCAATGTTGAGACGTCGTACCGCGTTGCCCGTGGGTGCCGCGCTGCTGTCCGCGGCGCTGGCCAGCAGTCCGGCGGCGGCCGGCGGCGCGGCGGGTGGGGACGCCGGCGGCGCCCTCGGCCGCTTCCACCACCTGGTCGTGATCTACCAGGAGAACCACAGCTTCGACAACCTGTACGGCGAGTGGGGGTCGGTTGCCGGCCAGGCCGTCGATGGCGTGGCGAGCGCGGAACCTGCGCACACCCAGCAAGTGGCCCAGGACGGCACGCCGTACGCCTGCCTGCCGCAGAACGACGTCAACCTGACCTCGCCGCCGCTACCGGCGAACTGCACCGACACCGCCGCCGGCAAGCCGGTGGCCAGCGCCTTCGACAACGCCCCCTTCCGGGTCGACGACCACATCAAGCCGGACGACACCACCTGTCCGAAGCCGGGCCAGTCGGCCGCGAACGGGACGGCGGCCGGGACCGGCGAGCCGGGAGGCTGCACCCGTGACCTGGTACACCGGTTCTACCAGGAGCAGTACCAGCTCGACAGCGGCAAGCAGGACCGCTACACCACCGGCAGCGACGCCATCGGCCTCACCCAGGGCCGGTACTCGACGCAGCAGCTGCCCATCTGGCAGTACCTGCACGGCGACGGCGCACTGAACTACGTGCTCGCCGACCACTTCTTCCAGGGCGCCTTCGGCGGGTCGTTCCTCAACCATCAGTACCTGATCGCGGCGCAGGCTCCCGTCTACGTCGGCGCCGCCCACGATGGGTCCGCCGCCGACCTGCACTCTGTGCTGGACGCGCACGGCTTCCCGGCGACGTACCCGCTCTACACCCCGACCGGGCCGGTCAAGGATGCCGAGCTGACCCAGGCCTGCGGACCGACGGCCAACCCCGCCCGCGCCTGCGGCGACTACGCGGTAAACACCATCCAACCGACGTACCGGCCGTTCGGGAAGGGCGCCCAACTGCCGCCGGTCGACGACACCAAATCGGCGAAGAACATCGGCGACGAGCTGTCCGACGCCGGAGCGTCCTGGGCCTGGTACGCCGGCGGCTGGGACAACGCCAGCGGCGACGTCGGCGGCGCGGGCTGGACCAACGGCACCACCGCCGGCACCTGCACCGACCCCGCGCACGACGCGGGCGCCGTCTACCCATACTGCGCCGACGCCAACTTCCAGTACCACCACCAGCCCTACAACTACTTCGCCCGCTACGCGCCAGGCACCGCCGACCGGGCGGCCCACCTCAAGGACGAGGAGAACTTCTTGGCCGCGGCGCGCGCCGGCTCGCTGCCCTCGGTCAGCTTCGTCAAGCCGGTGGGTGCGGAGAACGAGCACCCCGGCTACGCGAGCGAGACCACCGGCAGCGATCACCTGGTCGACCTGCTCAAGACCATCACCTCCGGGCCACAGGCCCAGGACACCCTGGTCGTGGTGACGTACGACGAGTTCGGCGGCAGCTGGGACCACGTCTCCCCACCTGGCCAGGGGGACGCCACCCCCGGACCGGCGGATGCGTTCGGCCCCGGCACCCGGGTGCCCACCCTGGTGCTCGGTGCCGGACTGCGTGAGTCCGGCGTCGACCACACCAGCTACGACACCACCTCGATCATGGCCACGATCGAACACGCGTACGGGCTGGCGCCGCTGAGCAGCCGGGACGCGGCAGTCGCCGACCTCGCCCCCTCGCTGCGGGTGGCGAAGGGCGGCCGTCGGGACAGCTGACGTCGGGCTCCTCCAAGGCCGCCGTGGGAGCTCCCGCGGCGGCCTTGGGCTGGTGCGGGTCAGGAGGTCCGCAACGCCAACAGCCCGGCTCCCCCACGGGGGAAACCGGGCCGTCGCGACAGACAAACTCAGATGACGCGCACCTGGTCCGCCTGCGGACCCTTCTGACCCTGCGTGACCTCGAACTCCACCCGCTGACCCTCGTCGAGGCTGCGGTACCCGTCGGCGAGAATGGCGCTGTAGTGGACGAACACGTCCTGGCCGCCGTCCACGGCGATAAAGCCGTAACCCTTCTCGCCGTTGAACCACTTCACGGTGCCCTGTGCCACTTGCTGCTCCTCGTGAGAAGGACTTCAGCGCCCGCACCGCGCGGGCGCCGGGTCATCACCGGACCCCTGCAGCAGGAGCCCGCGCACGTTCCGCGGGCGTGGGTTGAGCACGAACACAGGAACTACGACCGGCCGCGACGATACACGCCAGAAACGTGACCGCAACAGATCCTGAGCACGGTTTTCAGGCGGCGGTTGGGTGCCTGTGGCGGGCGCCGTCGGCGAGCCTCAGCGTCGTATGCCGAATGCACTGTCGACGTACACCGAGGCTCCCCGTCGTACGCCGGAAACGCCGCCGCCGCACGCCCAACGCACCCCGCCGAAACGCCGCTGTCGCACGCCCAACGCACCCCGCCTACGCCGATGTTGAGCCCACGTGCGTATCCCGCGAGTTGATACGCACGTGGGCTCAACATCGCCGGGATAAGGGCGGGCGCAGGGCGGGCGCTGGGCGGGCGGCGCAGGGCGGGCGCAGCGGGCGCGAGGCGGCAGAGGCGGCCAGCGAACCTCACCCGCCGGCGACCGCGGGGATGATCGACACCAACGTCCCGGCCGGGGTCGGCGTGTCCAGCCCGGAGGCGAACCGGACGTCCTCGTCGCCGACGTAGACGTTGACGAAGCGCCGCAACCGGCCGCCATCATCCAATACCCGGCCGCGGGTGCCGGGATGCGCGGCATCAAGCGCTGCCAGCACCTGGGCCAGCGTGCCGCCCTCGACGGCGACCTCAGCGACGCCACTGGTCAAGCCGCGCATGATCGTGGGAACCCGAACGGTGACGCTCACGCCAGTCCTGCCTTCCGAAACGCCTCGAGGGAGGGGGCAATCGTCGCGGTCGGGCCGACCACCGGCGCCACCGCGTCCAGAGTCTTCAGCCCGTCGCCGGTGTTGAGCAGCACGGTCTCGACCGCCGGGTCGAGCAGTCCACCGTCGAGCAGCCGGCGCAGCGTCGCCACCGTCACCCCGCCCGCGGTCTCGGCGAAGATGCCCTCGGTGCTCGCCAGCAGCCGGATGCCGGCCACGATCTCCTCGTCCGGCACGTCCGCCACCGCACCGCCGGTCCGGCGCACGGAGTCCAGCGCGTACCCGCCATCCGCTGGGTTGCCAATTGCCAGCGACTTCGCGATCGTCGCGGGCCGCACCGGGGTCACCACGTCGTGCCCGGCCCGGAACGCCGCCGAGATCGGCGCACAGCCACTGGCCTGGGCGCCGAAGACGGCGTACGGCGAGGGCTCGACCAGCCCCAGCGTGCCGAACTCGCCGAACGCCTTGTCCACCTTGGTCAGCAACGACCCGGAGGCCATCGGGACCACGACCTGCGCGGGCAGCCGCCAGCCGAGTTGCTCGGCGACCTCGTAGCCGAGCGTCTTGGACCCCTCGGCGTAGTACGGGCGCAGGTTGACGTTGACGAACGCCCACGGCAGCTCCCCGGCGATCTCGGCGCAGAGCCGGTTCACGTCGTCGTACGTGCCGTCGACGGCAACCAGCGTCCCGCCGTAGACCGCCGTGGAGACCACCTTGCCGGCCTCGAGGTCCGCCGGGATCAGCACCACCGATCCCAGGTTTGCCTGCGCGGCGTGGGCCGCGACCGCGTTGGCCAGGTTGCCGGTCGAGGCGCAGGCCACCGTGGTGAACCCGAACTCCCGGGCCGCGGACAGCGCGACGGAGACCACCCGGTCCTTGAACGAGTGCGTCGGGTTGCCACTGTCGTCCTTGACCCAGAGCCGGCGCATGCCCAGCTCGCGGCCCAGGTTGTCGGCCCGGTGCAGTCGGGTCATCCCGGCGCCCAGCGATACCCGGGTGGCCTCATCGTGGCCGGCCGGCAGGAGGCCCACGTAGCGCCACATCGACGGCGGACCGGCGGCGACCGACTTCCGCGTCACCCGCCGCAGCGCGTCGAGGTCGTAGTCGACCTCCAGCGGGCCGAAGCACTCGACGCAGACGTGCTCCGGGGCCAACGGGTACGTCGCGCCGCACTCGCGGCAGCGCAGGCCCGTCGCCGGGCCGGATGGCAGCTGGGTAGCGGACGGGTGGAGCGCGGGCAGGACGGACATCGTGGGCGGTGTCATCGAAAGAGGCCTCTCTCCTCATCTTTCCCGCGCTTCGCGGGCCGGAGTTGGCACCTGCCGGCGATGGTCCGAGCTCCCGAGACGTCTCGGACAATTGGGGAACACCGTGGTGGTTGCCGGGGCTTCGTCGGGCCGGTCCCTCTGCCCCTCTGGATGAGCGTGCCTGTGCAGTTGTAGGGACGAACACTACCTGTGACACCGTGGGGCGCGGCCAATCGGGCACTCCGCCCAGCCGACGGCAGAGGAGAAGCCCGGTGCGCCCGGACGTACGCCGGTGGTTCGCGCGGCGCAGCTATCGCCGGGTGGCCACCATCGGCCGGATCGTCGCCAACGTCCGCCGCGACGGGGTCGACCGGGTGCCGCCGGTCGACGAGCTGCGGCTCCAGCTGCGGCTCCAGCTGCGGCTCCAGCTGCGGCTCCAGATCGGCACCGTGGCGGAGTACCTCGCCCGGTGCGCCGTCACCTCGTGAGCATCCAGGTCGTCTACTCCGACCTCGACGGCACGATGGTCGGCCCGGGCGGCTGCTTCTTTCGCCGCGAGGACGGCCAGCTCTCGCTGGAGCCGGCGCGCGCGCTGGTCGAGCTGCTGGCCGCCGGAGTTGCGCTGGTACTGGTGTCTGGCCGGACCCGGCCGCAGCTGGTCGAGGCCGCGCACGTCTTCGGCGCCGACGGCTACGTCGCTGAGCTGGGCGCCGTGATCGGGTGGGGCGCGGCGGCGGGCAGCTGGCAGCACGAGCTACTGGTTGGGGACACCCCTGCGGCGTACGCCGGGCAGCTGCCCGCCGAGGTCGCCGAGGACAGCGGCATCGTGGCGGCGCTGTGCGCCCGCTACCCCGGCCGGCTGGAGCACCACGAGCCGTGGCACGAGGGGCACGAGGCCGACGTGATGCTGCGTGGGCTGGTCGACATCGCCGACGCGCAGGACTGGCTGGCGACGCAGGGCTTCGGTTGGCTGCGGTTGCGGGACAACGGCGTGCTGCCGCCGGGTCGCCCCACCGGCCTGGACGCCGCAGCGGTGCCGACGCACGTGTACCACCTGATGCCGGCCGGGCTGTCCAAGGGCCTCGCCGTCCGCCACGACCTGGCCCGCCGCGGCCTCACCGCAACCGAGGCCATCGCGATCGGCGACTCGGTCAGCGACCTCGATATGGCGCCGTACGTCGACCGGTTCTGGCTGACCGAGAACGGCGCCCGCCAGCCGCACATGGCCGCGCTGGTAGCCGTGCATCCCAACGTCCGGGTTTGCGCCGAGGCGGTGGGGTTGGGCTGGGCGCAGGCCGTCCGCGACGCGCTGCGCTAACCCTGGTGCCATCGAGCGATCTCGGCGAAGCGTTGGCCCACTGATCAGGCGATCGACTACACCGAGTCGTAGCCGCCGGTGCTTGCGTTTGCCGGCGCGGGCGGGTAGGTCTGCGCCATGACCACTCCCCCAACCGACAATGCGGGCGTCCGAGTCTTCCCGCCGGCGCTGTACGCAGCGCCGTTGCTGTCCGGCGTACTGCTCGATCGAGTGTGGCCGCTGCCGATTCCGGCTCGGGGGGTCACCGCGCCGCTGGGCGCCGCACTGCTCGCCGCTGGGGTGGGCCTGGCCGCACCGGGGGCAGCCTCGTTCCGCCACAGCGGGACTCCGCTCAACCCGACCCGGCCTGCGGCCACGCTGGTGACGACCGGCCCGTACCGACTGACCCGCAACCCTATCTACGTCGGGATGGCCACCACCTACGCCGGCGTGACGCTGCTGGCCGGGACGTGGTGGCCGGTCGCGTTCCTGCCGCTCGCCGTACTGGCCGTGGACCGGCTCGTCATCGCCAAGGAGGAGCCCTACCTGCGGCGGCGATTCGGCTCGGCGTACGACGAGTACTGCGCGCGCGTGCGGCGCTGGCTGTAGGGACGCGCGACAGCCGTGCCCGCGGAAATGGTCATCGGCCGCAACCCGGATCCGGACTCCAGCCTGCCATTCCTGGTCCGGCTGCCGCTGGGCCGCGACGGGCTGGTGCTCAAGACCCGGGAGACCTGGCCGCGTACCAGCAAGGTCTACTGCCACCGGGCCGACGGCTGGCCCGAGGACACCGAGGTGCTCGAGCGCATTCCGGTGCGGACCTGCAACCGGCGCGGACCGGCGATCGACCTGGTCCTCGACCGGGCGCGGGAGAATCGCTCGCAGCTGGTGGTGACCCACGCCCGCGGTCGGGAGATGATCTTCTGGCAGTCGCCGCGGACGGCCAAGCAGGCCCGACCGAAGGTGGCTCTGCCGACCCGCCGGGCCGCCGGGCAGGTGCTGGAGATCGTCGTCGACTCCGGCGAGAAGTACGCCTACTCCTTTCGCCACCAGCAGGCGACCACGACCCGACGGCGGCTGCCGGCCGGGGACTACGCGGTTGAGCTCGATGGCGTGGTCGTCGCCGCGGTGGAACGCAAGTCGCTCGCCGATCTCGCCGGTAGCCTGTTGTCTGGGAAGCTGACCTACGCCCTGGCCGAGCTCGCCGTCCTGCCCCGGGCCGCCCTGGTGGTGGAGGAGCGCTACAGCGGGCTGTTCAAGCTCGAGCACGTCGCCGGTGGGCAGGTCGCCGATGCGCTGGCCGAGGCCCAGGCCCGGTTCCCGTCGGTCCCGGTGATGTTCGCCGAGACCCGCCCGCTCGCCCAGGAGTGGACCTACCGGTTCCTGGGAGCGGCGCTGAGCGAGCTGGGCGCACAGGCGGCGGCAACCGCACCCGCGGCGGACCTGCTCGCCCCGACTGTGCCCTGATCGGAACGCAAGTGAACCTGCGCGCCGAGGGCTGGGCTCGGCGACCGTGTCAACTCGACCGGCCGACTTGCATTGCGGGCACGGCGCGGTGATCTCCGGGGTCTAGCTGGCCGGCTGGACCAACATCAAGCGGGCCACCGAGAAGATGTCCCGCAGCCTCGGCCAGACCCTCGCCCTCCTCGGCGTCTACTAGCCCCGGTCGAGCAGAGAGGGGGTGATCACCACACCGCGACTTTGACGAAGGTCCTGACCCTGATCTAGGATCCACATCCGGTTTCGCTATCGAGCTCGGCTCCTGACGAAGCCGAAGAAAGCCGAGGCAGTAGTCACAACCGTGATGATTTTCCACGAGGTCAACGATGTCGGCCATTGGCTTGGCTCACCGCGACGGGAAGAGGTCTTCGGACCTATGGCATCCGGTGCGTACGTTCGTTGACCCAGCGGAGACTAACCGGGTCGGGTTGATCGTGGAAGTCCCCGACATGGATGCCTTCCGACTCGACGAGCATCACAACCGTTTCGGAACGAACCCCGTCAAATCTCATAGCGTCGGCCGCCACCTCGGATTCCATCACCTCCAGTGATCCCGGGGGCCTCGCCATCTGGCCGACGGTCGCGGCCTTCTCATCTCGCCCGGCGCGACCGCGCCTACACCACGCTGCTGATGGCCACCGGGCTGACCTTCGGCTCGATCTCCGCGCTCTACGGCCTGACCAACCACCTCA
>JADGOU010000129.1 GCA_017882835.1 Frankiaceae bacterium
CTCTTCCAGCTGCCGGTGGTGCCCGAGCAGCTGTTCGTCGGCCGCGGTGCCGGGCTCGGCCGGCGGTGGTTGGCGGCCTCCGGCTTGGAGCCGGCGCAGGCGCGGCGCTACTTGGACCGGCTGCTCGAGCCGGGGGCGATGACGGCGGCGCTGAACTGGTACCGGGCTATGCCGCTGGACGCGGGGGCCGTCCGGATTGGCTGTCCGGTCGACGTACCGACATTGTATGTCTGGAGCACCGGGGACACGGCCCTGGGCTGGGCAGCAGCCGAGCTCACCCGACGATTCGTCCGCGGCCCCTACCGGTTCGAGGTGCTCGACGGCGTCTCGCACTGGATCCCCGAACAGGCACCGCAGCGCCTCGCCGCACTGGTGGGCGAACACGTGGCCGCAAACTCTTAGGTCAGCTGGGGATCTTAGGTCAGCTGGGGACCGCGACCAGCTCCCGCTCGGCGGGCGTGGCGACCGTGGCCTGGCTATAGGGGCTCGGCCGCCGCGGAGCCGGGATCGGCACCGGCAACCAGAGGGCGTTGCCACCCTCGCTCGCCGCGATGGCCCGCGAGTCGACCGCCCCGCGGTTGGTCAGGTCAATCAGCAGCGTCAACGGGATACCGCTGCCGAGCACCGCCATGACGGATCGCATCTCCACCGCCCGCGCCTTCCATCCGGACCCGATCCGCGCCTTCGCGGCATTGATCACGTCGGCGTCTGTACCCGGCGCTTGAGCCGCGGCGATGCCGACCACTCCGCTGGAGCACTGGGGGTACGCCGATGGCGCAACGCGGTTGCGCCGACCAGCGCAGCGGCCGACGTAGGGCCGAGCCTCAAGCCCGACGCGGCTGGTCCGAACGGGTACGGTCCGGCTATCGGGCACCGGATAGGAGGGTCGATGAGCGACCAGTTGATCCACGTGACAACCAATTCCTCGACGGCGGACGCGCCCTGGCGGGTGAGCATGCAGGCCGGCCACCACGACGTCGTCGCGGACGAACCCGAGCCGGCCGGAGACACCGGCCCGTCCCCGTTCGAGCTCTACCTGGCCAGCCTCGGCTCCTGCACCGCGATCACGATCCGGATGTACGCCGAGCGCAAGGGCCGGGCGCTGGAGTCGGTATCCGTGGACCTGTCCTACCGCACCGGTGCCGACCCCGGGCGGATCGAGCGGGCGCTGCACTTCGCCGGCAGGCTGGACGAGGCGCAGCGCGCCCGGCTGACCGACATCGCCGAGCGCACGCCGATCACCAAGGTGGTGAAGGCCGGGGTCGAGGTCCTGACGACGGTGGCTGCCGCCTGACGGGGTCCGGCGTTGATGGAGGACTGGGCATGGTGAGCCGGCACGTCGTCACTCGGTACGTCGCGATCGGCGACAGCTCCACCGAGGGCCTGGACGACCCGGACGGCGCCGGTGGCTGGCGTGGCTGGGCCGACCGGCTGGCCGAGCAGCTGGCGGTCGCGTTCCCCGAGGTCACCTACGCCAACCTGGCGGTGCGGGGTCGGTTGGCCGGACGGGTGCGCGCCGAGCAGCTGCCGGCGGCGCTGGCGCTGCGGCCGGATCTGGCGACCGTCGTCGCCGGCATGAACGACGTCCTGCGACCGGGCTTCGACGCCGAGCGGGTGGCTGGCGAGGTGGAGGCCATGCAGGCGGCGCTGGTCGCCGTCGGCGCCACGGTGCTGTCGTGGACGCTGCCCGACCCGGTCCCGGTGATGCCCCTGGCCCGGCCGTTGCGCCGGCGGGTGCTGGCGCTCAACGACGCGCTGCGGGCGGCGGCGGCCCGGACCGGCACCATTCTGGTCGACTTCGGTCGGCACCCGGTCACTTCGGACCCGCGGTTCTGGAGCGATGACCGACTGCACGCCAACGCCGCCGGCCACGCCCGGATCGCCGCGGCGTTGGCCGATGCGCTGGGACTGCCCGGCAGTGACGGCTCGTGGGTGCAGCCGTTGCCCACCGCGCCGCGCCGTGGCCCGCACCAGGTGGCCGTCGCCGAGGCGGCCTGGGTGCGGCGGCACCTGGCACCCTGGGTGGGTCGACGGATGCGTGGCCGGTCGTCCGGGGACGGCCGGGCACCCAAGCGGCCGGAGCTCTCGCCGGTGCCGACGTCGGTGCACCGCCGTCCTGACAGCGGCGGCGCCAACAGCCAGACTCCGGCGCGACCCGCAACCTGAAGAGACCGGGGCATAGATGGCGTACTTCGTGACCGGCGCGACCGGGTTCATTGGCCGGCACCTGGTCGAGCGGCTGCTCGCGCGCGGGAGCGATGTCCACCTGCTGGTCCGGCCGGGATCGCTGGGCAAGCTCGACGCCCTGGCGGAGCGCTGGGGGCGACCGGTGCAGGTGCACGGCGTCCCCGGAGACCTGACCGAGCCGCTGCTGGGGCTGTCCCCGGACGCCGTGGCCGACCTCAGCGGCCGAATCGACCACATGTTTCATCTGGCCGCGGTCTACGACCTGACCGCGGACGACGAGACCAACCGCCGAGCCAACGTAACCGGCACCCGCAACGCCGTCGACCTGGCGAACGCCATCGCGGCGGGGTGTTTCCACCACGTCTCCTCGGTGGCGGTCGCCGGCACGTACGAGGGCTACTTCCGCGAGGACATGTTCGACGAAGGGCAGCCGCTGCCTACGCCGTACCACCAGACGAAGTTCGAGTCCGAGCGGATCGCCCGGTCGCGGACCACGGTGCCGTGGCGGGTGTACCGCCCGGCGGTGGTGGTCGGCCACTCCCAGACCGGCGAGATGGACAAGATCGACGGACCGTACTACTTCTTCAAGGCCATCCAGCGGCTGCGGCACTACCTGCCGGAATGGGTGCCGCTAGCCGGCCCCGAGCTGGGTTACACCAACATCGTGCCGGTCGACTACGTCGCCGCCGCCCTGGACCACATCGCGCATCTGCCGGACCTCGACCGCCGGGCGTTCCACCTCACTGCGCAGCGCTCGCAGCGTTCCGGCGAGGTGTTCAACGCCTTCTTGGCAGCCGCACACGGGCCGCGGTTGGTCATGCGGATCGACAAGCGGCTGACCGACGCCTTGCCCAAGGGCGTGCTGTCGATGGCGCTCAAGGTGCCGGCGCTCAAGCAGATCCGGCGCACCATGCTGGCCGACCTGGGCATCCCGGAGGAGGTCGTCGCCAACATCGCGCTCAGGCCGCGCTTCGACACCCGCGACAGCGAGCGCGCGTTGGCGGGCTCGGGCATTGCGGTGCCGCCGATCGAGTCCTACGCGGCCACCCTGTGGGACTACTGGGAGCGCCACCTCGACCCGGACCTGTATAGGGACCGCTCGCTGGGCGGCGCTTTACGCGGGCGCAAGGTGATCGTCACTGGGGCGTCGACCGGCATCGGCCGGGCCACCGCGCTGAAGATCGCAGCGCACGGCGGGATCCCAATCCTGGTCGCCCGCAGTCTGGACAAGCTGGAAGAGACCCGCAGCGACATCGAGGACGCCGGCGGCCGGGCGCACGTGTATTCGGTCGACCTGTCGAACATGGCGGCGATCGAGGAGTTCGTCGAGCACGTGCTGGCCGACCACGACCGCATCGACATGCTGGTCAACAACGCCGGCCGCTCCATCCGGCGCTCCGCCATGCACAGCGTGGACCGCTTTCACGACTACGAGCGCACCATGGCGTTGAACTACTTCGGCGCGGTCAAGCTCATCCTCGGGCTGTTCCCGCACTGGCGGGCAAATGGCGGCGGCCACGTCGTCAATGTGAGCAGCATCGGGGCGCAGGCGCACCCGCCCAGGTTCTCGGCGTACGTCGCGTCGAAGGCGGCGCTGGACGGGTTCACCACCTGCGTGGCCAGCGAGGTGATCGGCCATGGCATCACCTTCACGACCATCCACATGCCGTTGGTCCGCACCGCGATGACCGCCCCAACCAAGATGTACGAGGCGTTCCCGCTGATCAACGCCGACGAAGCGGCCGACATGATCTGCGAGGGTCTGCGGAGCAGGCCGAAGGAGATCAACACCCGCCTCGGCACCTTCGGGGAGGTCGCGCACGCGGTGGCGCCGAAGTCGGTCGACCAGATCCTGCACATGGCGTTCAAGGTCTTCCCGGACTCCAGTGTGGCGCACCCGGGGGATGAGTCGGCGGCCGCGGCTGAGCCGTCGAACGAGGCGGTCGCGTTTGCACACCTGATGAAAGGCATCTACTGGTAGTCGGGTACTGGTAGTCGGGTACTAGTACTGGTAGTCGGGCGCACGGGCGGCGGTGCGTTGCCGCCGCGGCTCCACGAGGGGCTCCGCTTCGGTTCGCGGGATAGCCTGCCAGCCGGATCATCCGCTGACCCTGGGAGGGCAGGTGTCGTACCTGGTGGGGGCGCGCCCCCAGCCGCCCACCCTGTCGGTCGGCCGTGGGCGGCGCGGGCTGTTGCGCCGAGTCCCGGCGTGGTGGTCCGACGTCGCCCTGGTCGGCGTGGCGTTCTGGCTGTACGGCGTCGCCCAGGTGCACGCTCCGCTGCACCGGCTGGCGGCGATGGACCACGGTCGCTGGCTGCTGCAGGCCGAGGGTGGCCTGCGCCTGGATGTCGAGCTGGCAATGAACCGCTGGCTTGCCAGCCATCCGGCGGTCGCCACGGTGGCGGACTACCACTACGCCACCGTGCACTTCGTCGCGCCAGTCGCCGTACTGCTGTGGCTGCGGCTGCGGCATCCGAGCGGCTACCGGCCGGCGCTGCATGCCCTGGTTGCCACCTGCCTGCTCTCCCTGGTGGTGTTCTGGTACGTGCCAGTGGCGCCGCCGCGGCTGCTGCCGGGCAGCGGCTTCGTGGACACCGTGCTGGCGTTTCACACCTACGGCGACGCGGCGTCGAAGACGGAGTCATTGGCCGCGGATCAGTTCGCCTCGGTCCCGTCGCTACATGTGGCCTGGGCCGCCTGGTGCACCTGGGCGGTCTACCCGTTGCTGCGGACCCGCTGGATGCGGGTGCTCGCCGTCGCGCACCCGCTCGTCACCGCGGTGGTCGTGGTCGCGACCGCCAACCACTATGTGGTCGATATCGCCCTTGGCGTGCTCGCGTTGGGAGCCGGCGTCGCCGTCGCGGCCATCCTGGAGCAGGTTCGAGCCCGACCGCCCGCCGTGGTGGACCTGCGGGCGCACTCCCCGGTTCCCGACGCGGCAGTGGTTCCGGTGGCTTCGGTCAGTCGAGGTCGATGACGGCCGCCGAGCCTCCTCGACGGGAGTCGCCGACCGCGGTCACCGAGCCGTCCGCGGCGCGGCACACGCTGTGCACGCCGCCGAAGTAGAGGTCTTGGCCCCGCCAGACATGCACCGGCCAGCGGATAAGCCGGCGCAGGACGTCGTCCGCCAGGCCCGGCTCGACTTGGAGTGTCGCGCGGTCCCAGTGCAGCCGGGGGCCGCGGACGGCGGCTGCGAGCGGGAGGCCGCGGTCGAGCAGGCCGATCAGCACGCTCATCAGCGCGCTGCGGATCCGTTCGCTGCCGCCGCTGCCGAGCGCGATCAAGTCGCCCTCGGCGGTGGTCGCCACGGTGGGCGCCATCATCGACCCGATCCGTAACCCCGGTGGCGTGCTGTGGAAGCCGTCCGGGTGCAGGTCCGCTTCCCCCATGACGTTGTTGAGCTGGACGCCCGTGCCCGGCACAAAGACCCCGGAGCAGCTGCCGTTGGACGTCGTCATGGTGGCTACGTTGCCCTCGGCGTCGAGCACGCTGACGTGGGTGGTGCCGCGGACCGAGGTCGGCGGGAAAGCCGACGGTGGCGACGCGACGGCTGCCGACCCGAGCGGGTGGCCGTCGGTCATCGCCACCAGCGCGGCCGCCAGCCGCTCCATCGCGGCCGGCGAGTCGTCCGTCACCGCGCCGGGCTCTAGCCCGGCCAACGCGGCGCAGACGATGCCACCGCCGAACGATGGCGGCGGGTTGGTGGCGATCCGCGCGCCCCGGTGCTGGCAGACCAGTGGCGGGCGCTCCACCACGGCGTACGCCGTTAAGTCGGCCACTGTTAGCCGGCCGCCGCCGGCGTCCATCGCCTGCGCCAGCGGTCCAGCCAGCGCCGGATCGGCAAAGCTCACGACGGTGCCGGCCGCTACCTGGTCGAGAAATGCCGCGATGTCAGGGTTGCGCAGGGTGTCCCCGGCACGCAGCAGCGACCCGCCGGGGGCGAACAATGCCCGGCCCTGCGCGGTCAGCGCGACGATCCCGGCGAGCAGCTCCAGCACGTCGGCCTGGGTCTGCTCCAGCACCGCGCCGTACTCGGCCAGCCGGCGGGCGGGCGCCACCACGGCCGCCAGCGGCAGCCGGCCCAGCCGCCGGTGCACGTGCAGGTAGCCGTCGAGGCAGCCGGGCACGGCGACCGAGCCCCAGCCGGCATGGAACACCTGGTCGGCACCGGCGAAGCTGACGGTTACCGGCGTGAAGTGCGGGTCGGCGCTGGCGCTGGACCGCCCGCGGCCGGGGGAGTCGACAAAGAAGTCGAAGACGATTTCCGCGCCGGCCGCGGTCCGGGCCAGCAGGAAGCCACCACCGCCCAGACTGGACAGACCCGGCTCGGTCACGGCCGCGGCGAAGCCGGCTGCCAGCACGGCGTCGTAGGCGTTGCCCCCGGCGCGCAGGACCTCCACCGCCGCCTGGGCGGTGTCGGTGTTGCCGGCGGCGACGGCCGCTCGGGAGCTCACAGCGCAGGACTATCACGCCCGATGGCTGGGCTCGCGGACGCCTGGTCCCGGTGTGGTCTCGATTGCTCCCGGCCGCCGCCGAGCCGGTGGCATCCTCCCGCGGCGAGATGGCCGCCGCCGGTGGCCGCGAACCGCTAGCGTCTGCGGCTCGTGAGCGACGTACCGGGTGGCGACGGATCAGGCGGCTGCGGATCAGGTGGCGGTTCGGGCAGCCAGGCGCTGCACGTCCGCGGGGTGGTGCTACCCGACGGCGAGCACCGGGACCTCTACCTCGTCGACGGGTGGATCTCGGCCGAGCCGGTCCCAGCTGCGACCACGGTGGCCGAGGGCTGGATCGTGCCCGGTCTGGTCGACGCCCACTGCCACGTCGGGTTGGGCCCCGACGGTGCGGTCGACCGACGCGAGACCGAGCGGCAGGCGGTCGCCGACCGGGATGCCGGCACGCTGCTGGCCCGGGACTGCGGTTCGCCGGTGGACACCCGCTGGATCGACAACTGCGCCGACCTGCCGCGGCTGATCCGAGCCGGTCGGCACCTAGCCGCCCCCAAGCGCTACATCCGCGGACTGGGCATCGAGGTCGAGCCGGCCACGCTGCCGGATGCGGCGGCAGAGCAGGCTCGGCGGGGCGACGGCTGGGTCAAGCTGGTCGGGGACTGGATCGACCGTGACCGCGGCGACCTGGCCCCGTGCTGGCCGGCGGACGCGCTGGCCGCGGCGGTCGAGCGGGCGCACGCCGCCGGCGCCCGGGTGACCGTGCACACCTTCGGCGAGTTGGCCTTACCCGACCTGCTCGCCGCCGGCGTGGACTGCCTGGAGCACGGCACCGGCCTGAATGCCGAACTGATTGCCGAGATGGTCCGCCGCGGCACCGCCCTGGTGCCCACCTTGATCAACATCGACAACTTCCCCGGGATCGCCGCCGGGGCTGGCCGGTTCCCGGCGTACGCCGAGCACCTGCGCCGGCTGCACGCGAGCTCGCGCAACAACGTTCGGGCGGCGTACGACGCGGGGGTGCCCATCTACGCCGGCACGGACGCCGGCGGCAGCCTGCCGCACGGCCTGATCGCCGCCGAGGTGCTAGCGCTGGCCGGCGCCGGGTTGCCGGCCGCGGACGCGTTGGGTGCGGCCTCCTGGCGGGCGCGGGAATGGCTGGGACTGTCGCCTGGGCTCGATCCCGGCTCGCCGGCGGACCTGGTGGTGTACGCGGCGGACCCGCG
>JADGOU010000130.1 GCA_017882835.1 Frankiaceae bacterium
CTTGCCGGCCGACTTGCCGGCCGGAGCCTTCTTGGCGCCGCGAGACGTGGCACTGGCCGGCGACGTAGCGCTGGCCGATGTCCGACCGCGAGCGGCCGACGCGGACTTGCGGGCCGGTTCGCGCGCGGCGCCATTGGGGGGCTCGGCCGGAACGTCCGCTCCAGCAGCCGCGGACTGCAGCCCGACCGACCCGGAGACCGTGGGGCTGCCGTCCTCGACGACCGTCACGCCGGCTTCGGTAAGTTCTCGTAGCACTCGCTCCACCCTCGCCTGGCTCAATCCGTCTGCTGCCACCGCCGCCCGCACGTCTGCCACGGGCACCGACCCCTGGCTACGGCCTTGCTGCAGCAGGGAGCGCACGGCGGAGGGGTCGGGCAACGAAGCGGACGTCACAGAGCACCTTTGCTGTCTGGGGGTCCGGGATGAGGCCGACGGCGGGCATCGGGAGCAGCGTCAGCCCGCACGACCCGTACGGGAAACCCGGGTGTGCGTTGCACATATTCCCATGTAGCCGCGCCAACCAACGCATCGACCCGCAGGGCACCCCCCGGGCCGGCCCCCCAAGCCGGCTCGGCGGTGCCGGCGGCAGCCCGCGCAGCGATCAATCGAACGCCAGGCCACTCTCGACAGGCAGCTCAGCCCGGAGCCAACAGCACGGGAACCACAAAGTAGGCCAGGATCCCCAGGCCGAGCACGGCCGCGACGGCCCAGGGCCACAGGCCGGTTCGAGATTGCCAGGCTGCCCTTCCGCGGACCGCGGCAGTGGTCAGTACCCCGGTGATGCCGAGCAACAACAGCCCCCCGCCGACCACGAGCAGCCCGTAGCCCTCAACTGCCGACACGACACTCGCCAGCCGCCAGCCGCGATCCGATCCGGCCGACCCCCGCCGGAGATCGCGTCGTACCCGTCGGCATGGTCCTGCCCATGGTCACCTCGCCCCGGACCGTCAACGGGCTGACCCGAACCCCCGCACCGAGCGCTCCGCCGCTGTCGGTATGCCCCGCCAGGCGGTGGTGGAACGACCGGACGGAACAACGAGTTGGGCTGGGTGCACCGGTGGCCCGTCCGGGCTGGGTGCACCGGTCGCCCCGTCCGGCTGCGCTGAGCTCGGTGGATCGGGTAAGACAGGGCTGTCAGCGAGTACGACGGCGGGCCTTGGCAGGAAGGGACGGCCTGTGCTGCACGACCTGCTCCTGCTGCCGGTGGCCCGACCCTGGCTGGTCGCCGTACTACTGGTGGCTGCGGGTCTGCTGTGGTGGGCGGGGTGGCGGCTGCGTCGGACCACCCGCCGACGGCTGACGGTGATGGCGCTGGTCGGGGCCGTGCTGGTGGCGGTGGCCGGCGGCGCCAACGCCGCCAATGTCTACTTCAGCTACCTGCCGCACGTGGGCGACGTCGTGGGCGTGGGGTCCTGGCGGCAGGTGCCGGCGGGTACCGGCACCACCCCAACCCACCTCAGCGCCGTCATGCAGGCCGACCCCCACGCTGCGGGATCGCCACCGACGCCGACTGTCGGTCACGGCGCTGTGACCTCGATCGCCGTCGCGGACCGGGCGTCCGGTTTTGGCAGCTATCGAGCGGAGGTATACCTGCCGCCGCAGTACCTGGCCGAGCCAACCCGCCGGTTCCCGGTGCTCTACCTGCTGCACGGCTCCCCCGGCGTACCGGTGGACTGGCTGCGCGGCGGCGAGGCCACGGCGGCCGGCGACGCCCAGGCCGCGGCCGGGCATCCGCTGGTCATCGTCATGCCCCGGGATAGCCACTGGTGGCTGGATGACTCCGAGTGTGTGGACGGCGTGGCGGAGCGGGCCGACACCTATGTGTCGGTGGACGTGGTAGCGGCCGTCGACGCGCAGCTGCGCACGGTGGCGGACCGGAGCCACCGAGCGGTCGGCGGCATGTCCGCCGGCGGGTACTGCGCGCTCAACCTCGGACTGCGCCACCGCGACACCTTCGCCGCGATCGTGGACATGTCCGGACTCACCGTGCCCACGCACGCCGGTGGGTTGGCAGCCCTGTTCGGCTCGGGACCGGCGGGCCAGGCGCGGGCGGAGGCCAACATGCCGGCGCTGTACGTCGCGACGCTGAGCCCGCGGCCCACGACCGCGGTGTGGATGGATGCCGGCAGCAGCGACGCCACCGTGCTGGCCCAGATGCGGCCCATGGCGGCCGCGCTGCGTGAGCGGGGCTACCCGGTCCGGTTGGGTACCCGCCCCGGCGCGCACACCTTCCATGTGTGGGCGCCGGCGCTGCGGGAGGCGTTGCCTTGGGTGGCCGACCAACTGGGCGCCTGATCGGCGCACCCATCGGCGCACCCATCGGCGCACCCATCCGCGCGACCGCAAGAGCCCAAGGTCAACCCGAGCCGCCACCACTCGCCGGCGCCGGCGGAGCCCCGCCGGCGGCCGGCGGCGCGACGGGTTCCGCCGGCGCGGGTACCGGAGCCGCAGGTGGTGCCGGGGTCGGCGCGACGGCCGGTGGCGCCGATGGCGGATTGCCGGTTGCCCCGGTCGGCGCGCCAGCCGGAGACGTCGACGTTGGCCGCCGCGGTCGGGTTGCCTGTGCGGAGGTGTCCGGCTGGACGAACGGGGTGGCCATCACTGCGGCGCCGCCGGTGAACTCGGCCACCGGCGCGTCCGCCAGCGCCCCCGACACGGTCTGGCGCCAGATCCGGGCCGGCAGGTCACCGCCGTACACCTGCTGGTAGTAGGCGCCGTTGATGGTGACGTTGCGGAGCGGATGGGCGTTGCCCCCGGTCGGGTCACCGATCCAGACCGCGGCGGCGAGGTCGGGCGTGAAGCCGGTGAACCAAGCCGCGCCGTAGCCCTCGGTGGTGCCGGTCTTGCCGGCGGCCGGTCGGTCGAGCTGCGCCGCTCGGCCGGTGCGGCCGGGGTCGGGGCCGTCGACCACGCCCCGCAGCACCGAGGTCACCCGGTCGGCGATGTCCGGATCCAGCACCTGCTTGCACGCCGGATCGAAGGATCCGACCGGCTGGCCGGCGCGGTCGGTGATGGCGCTGACACCCCGCGGCGGGCAGAAGCTACCGTGCGCCGCCAGCCCGGCGTACGCCCCGGCCATGGCCAACGGGCTGACCTCGTTCGTCCCGAGGGTGAACGAGGGCACCCGGGCCAGCGGCTTACCGTCCGCGCGGCGGACGCCGAACGCCTCGGCGAGCGCGGCCGGACCGTCCAGGCCGGTCCGCTCCTCGAGCTGGACGTAGTAGGTGTTCACCGACTCCCAGGTGGCCTGCACCAGGTCGAATCGCCCGGCTTCACTGTCGCCGGCATTGGACACGGTGTACGCCGTCTGCCGACCGCCCTGGAAGTCGCTGAACTTGGCGGATGTGTACCGCTGCGGCGCGTCGATGGTGGTGGACAGCGGCAGGCCCTGTTGCAGGGCGGCCGCCAGCACGAACACCTTGAACGTCGACCCGGCCTGGAAGCCGCCGCCACCGCCGGTGGCCAGGTTCACCTTGGTCTGGTTCGCGGCGCTGTCGTCACCGTAGTTTCGGTTGACCGCCATCGCCTGGACGGCCCCGGTGCCCGGCCCCACGACGTCGACCGCCGCGGCGAACGAGCTGTCCCGCGGTACGGCGGAGTCGACCGCATCCTGCGCCGCCGCCTGGACCGAGGGCACCAGCGTCGTGGTGACGGTCAGCCCGCCGCGGTAGAGCCGGGAGGTGCGCTCCTCCGGCGTGGCACCGAACTGCGGGTCATTGAGCAGGCTGGTCTTGACGAAGTCGCAGAAGAAGGGCACCGAGCTGGCCTCGCAGCCCTGTGGCGTCGTGGTGGGCTGCAGCGCCAGCGGGGTGGCGACCGCCGCCTGGGCCTGGGCCGGGGTGATGTCGCCGAGCCCGGCCATCCGGTCCAGGACAACGTTACGCCGCGCCAGCGCCCGGTCCGGATGCTGCAGGGGGTCGTTGAGCGCCGGACCCTCGACCAGCCCGGCCAGCATCGCGGACTGGGCCAGGTTGAGCTGCTGGACACCAATGCCGAAGTAGTGCCGGGCCGCGGCCGCGATGCCGTAGGCGCCGTCGCCGAAGTAGGCGATGTTCAGGTACCGCGCCAGGATCTCGTCCTTGCTCAGCTTGCGGTCCAGCGTCAGGGCGTAGCGCAGCTCGCGCAGCTTGCGGCTCAGGGTCGGCGCTCGGGCCTCGGCCTGCGCCTCCTTCGTATCCGCCGTCTCCACCAGCACGTTCTTGACGTACTGCTGGGTCAGGGTGGAGCCTCCCTGGCGGGTGCTGCCGACGCCAAGGTCGGTCGCCAAGGCGCGGACGGTCCCCCGGACGTCGAGGCCATGATGGTCGTAGAACCGGGCGTCTTCGATGTCGATCAGGGCCTGCCGGGTGACCAACGGGATGTCGGCTAGCGGCACCTCTTGGCGGTCCTCGGCGAAGAAGGTCGCAATCGGCGACCCGTCCGCGGCGACCAGCCGGGAGCCCTGCGCGAGCGGTGGGGTGTCCAACTCGCTCGGCAGGACGATATAGGAGTCCGCGGCAGCCTTGGCAAGCCATCCGGTGCCACCCACCGCGGGCAGCGCCGCGGCCGCGAACAGTCCGCCGGCCAGCGCACACGAGCCGACCAGCCGCACCACTCGGCCCGAGATATCGCCCACGACAAAGGTCAGGCTACCCGAACGCTCCGGATGGGTCGGCGAGACCGGCGTAGCTGGTCCGGAGGTCGCGCTTGAGGATCTTGCCGGTCGGGTTCCTCGGCAGGGCGTCGGCGATCTCGACGTACTTGGGCACCTTGAAGCCGGCCAGGTGCTTCCGACATAGCGCCAGCACCTCCTCGACGTCGACCTGCTGGCCGGGCCGCGGCACCACGACCGCCGTCACCGCCTCGATCCAGTACGCGTGCCGGACGCCGAAAACGGCGACCTCGGCCACCGCCGGGTGCCGGTAGACGACCTCTTCGACCTCGCGGCTGGCGACGTTCTCGCCGCCGGACTTGATCATGTCCTTCTTCCGGTCCACCACTGTGAGGTAGCCCTCGGCGTCCAGCACCCCGAGGTCCCCGCTGTGGAACCAACCGTTGCGGAAGGCCTCGGCCGTCCGCTCCGGGTCGTGATAGTAGCCGAGCATCGCGTGCGGACTGCGGTGCACGATCTCCCCCACCGTGCCGGTCGGCACCGGGCGGTCGTCGTCGTCAACGATGCGGGTCTCCACGTTCAGCCCGGCCCGGCCGGCCGAGCCGAGCTTGGTCAGCTGCTCCTCCGGCCGCAGGATCGTGGCGACCGGCGCCATCTCAGTCTGGCCGTAGAAGTTGAACAGCCGAACGCCGGGCAGCCGACCGTCCAGCTCCAGCAGCACCTCGGTAGGCATGATCGCCGCCCCGTAGTAGCCGGCGCGCAGCGACGACAGGTCGCGGGTGTCGAAGTCGGGGCAGCGCAGCAGCGAGATCCACACCGTCGGCGGACAGAACAGCTTGGTCACCCGCTCCCGCTCCACCGTGGCCAGGATCGCCGCCGGATCCGGACCGGGCAGCACGATGCTGGTCGCCCCCAGCCAGATGTCAGGGGTGAGGAAGCAGTGCAGCTGGGCGCAGTGGTAGAGGGGTAGCGCGTGCACCTCAACGTCGTCATGGCGCATCTCGCCATCTACCATCGCGGTGACGTACTGCGCGATCAGGCTCCGGCTGGACAGCATCGCGCCCTTGGGCCGGGACTCGGTGCCGCTGGTGTAGAGCAGCTGCACCGGGTCGTCGTCGCCCACGGCGACGTCGGGATCGCTGTCTTCGGGGTGCTCGAGCCAGGTCGCGACGTCTTCCCAACCGCTGGGTGTCCGGCCCGACCCCAACCGGATGCAGCCGCGTACGGCGCGGGCGTCGGTGCGCAGCGCGGCGGCGCCGTCCTCGGCGGCGGCAAGCTCGGCGGCGGCAAGCTCGGCGGCGGCCAGCTCGGCGGCGGCTTCCGCCACCGGCACCAACGCGTCCTCGACCACCATCCCCCGGGCTCCGCAGTGGCCAAGCACGTAGCCGACCTCGGCCGCACCCAGCATGAAGTTGATCGGCACCGAGACGGCGCCCAACCGGGCCAGGGCGAAGTAGACGATGACGAAGCTGTCACAGTTGTGCGCCAGCACTGCTATCCGGTCGCCCCGGGTCACGCCGCGGGCGTCCAGGGCGTTCGCGGTGCGGTTGACGGCGCCGTCGAGCTCGGCGAAGGTCCAGCGTCGGTCGGCGAAGACCAATGCGGTCTTCGCCGGCTCGCGCGCCGCAGACCGGCGCAGCAGGTCGCCGATGGTCTGGCGGCGGGCGTGCTCGACAGTCGCCGGCGCAGCGGTTGCAGCGGTCATCCGGGCACTCTAGGGCCGGGGGCGGTGGAGATCAGGCCGCGCAGCAGCACCTGGGTGTAGCAGTGCGGTCCCCCGTGACCGCCGGTGAGCTCGGGAAAGTCCAACTCCTCGACGGTGAGCCCGGCTGCCCACAGCCGGTCCCGGAGGCCGTCGTCGACCGAGCGCACCGCGAGATAGCGCCCGGGACCGACCAGCAGTCCGTTCGTGGCGGCGACGTCACGGTCCGCGGCCGGCAGCGTCACGACGTCGTACCCCCGATCCGCCAGGTACCGGATCAGCCCGACCGTCGCCGACCTCCGGTAGAGCAGCCCGTGCCGGGTCTGCTCCGGACGCCACACGTCGACCTCCGGCTCCCGCGCCCCGAGTCGGTCCTCGCAGATCCCGGCCAGCGATGGTCCGTAGACGGCGAAGTAGCTGTCCAGGTGACCGTCGGCGTCGTCGGGCGCAGCTCCCGGGTCACGCACCACCGCCACCTCGGTGTCGCCGTACGCCCCGGCGTCGAGCATCTGACCGATGCCGTCGGCGTCGGAGTGCCAGCCCTGGCCCTGGAAGACGAGGTTGCCGGCTGGCAGCACGTCTCCGCCTTCCAAGAAGCCGGGCGCGGTGATCCGCAGGAGCGGCTCAATGCGGAGTTGGCGCAACGCGAGCGCGGCGATGTCGTTCTCCGGGCGGCGTACGTCGAGCCGCAACCGACCCACGGCGACACCCGCGGCGGTGGTCACCAGCGGGTCGCGCAGGAAGTAGGCGTTGTTGGCGGGGTCGACGCTGAACGACGCCCGGAAGCGGCTGGTCGAGTCCAGCGCGCGGTGGTTAGGGCGGATGTGCACCACGGGGCGCAGCATGACGATGTCGACCAGGGCGGGGGGGTCCAAGGCGGCGATGGTGCGATCGTGCAGGGCCGCTAGCGACGCCCGGTCGCTGCCAGGCACTGCCGGGTCGAACTCGTAGACCAGCGCCTGCCGGGCGGCTTGGCGAAGCACTTCCGGGTCACCGGCGGCCAGCGCCTCCCGAACGTCGATGACGGTGGCCCCGGCGGCTTCCAGCCGACGCCGGAAGTGGCGGTGCTCACGGACGGCACCGGTGAGCGAGAACGGCTGGGCGATGCTGGCGGCGTCGGTGTCGAGCAGCCCGAACAGCGTCTCGATGGCGGGCTCGCAGACCAGCACCAACCGGGCGGGGAGCCATTCGGCCGGCTGGCTGGCGGCGTACGTCCTCTGGACCGTCGTCCCAGCCATGGCCGGGGCCACTGTTGCCATGGTCCCCACCTCCTATCCGTAGTAACGGCCCTGGGCCGGCTGCGGTGCAGAGGCGAACGCCCCGGCGGCATGGGGTCTTTGGGGCACGGGTTATCGGGGCTATTGGTGATCACTGAAAGCTGGACTCGATAAGTCGCACGCAGCGGCGTCGAAGGTCAGAGCGTCCGAGGTATCTCCGCGGACCAAGCAGCGCCGGATTGCGGCCATGGCCGCGTCGATGTCGTCGAGACGCAGCTAACCTGCCGGACAGCCGACGGCGG
>JADGOU010000131.1 GCA_017882835.1 Frankiaceae bacterium
CGTAGTTGGTCAAGCAGAGCGACCAGCAGCCGGGCCTGGCCGGCCAGGTCGTAGTAGCGGCGGGCCGGGCGCTCGGAGCGGCCGAGACCGACCAGGTCGGGGGCGACGCAGGGAACCTGGTGCTCCAGGTCGCGCATGACGTCGCGCCACAGGTACGACGTGGTGGGCACGCCGTGCAGCAGGAGCAGTGGTGGCCGGCCGGCGTCGTCCCCACCGGCGGCGCTGCCGTGGCAGACCACGTGCAACCGGACGCCGTCGACGACTACGTCGGTGCCGGGCAACGGGTGGCTGTCGCGCACGCGAATCCTCCTCGGCCGGTCGGCTTCCCGCGCGACGCTACGCTCTCGTCCCGGCGCCTCGCCCGGTGCCAGACTGCCAGCGTGGCGCAAGCGAGCGGACTGGTGGCCCTGGCCGAGGTCGAGGCGGCGGCCACCCTGCTCCGCGGCGTGGTGCGAGAGACCCCGCTGGAGGGCTCTCGGCCGCTGTCGGACCGGGTCGGCGGCCCGGTGTTCCTCAAGTGCGAGAACTTGCAGCGCGCCGGGTCGTTCAAGATTCGCGGCGCCTACACCCGGATCGCCGGGTTGTCGCCGCTCCAGATGGCCCGCGGCGTCGTGGCGGCCAGCGCCGGCAACCACGCCCAGGGGGTGGCGCTGGCGGCCCGGCTGCTCGGCACCCGGGCGACGGTCTTCATGCCGGCCGGCGCGCCGCTGCCCAAGATCGCCGCCACCGAGGGGTACGGCGCTGAGGTCCGCATCGCCGGGGTCACCGTGGACGAGGCGCTGGTGGCGGCCACCGCGTACGCCGAGGACCGGGGCAGCGTGTTCATCCACCCGTTCAACCACCGAGCGATCATCGCCGGGCAGGGCACGGTCGGTCTGGAAATCGTCAAACAATGCCCCGCGGTCCGCACCGTCGTCGTCTGCACCGGCGGTGGTGGTCTGGTGGCCGGCATCGGGGTGGCGGTCAAGGCACTTCGCCCGGACGTCCGGGTGGTCGCCGTCCAAGCCGAGGGCGCCGCCGCGTTCCCGCCTTCGCTCGCCGCCGGGCATCCGGTTGCGCTGCCATCCAT
Source organism: Frankiaceae bacterium (assembly GCA_017882835.1). GTDB lineage: Bacteria > Actinomycetota > Actinomycetes > JADGOU01 > JADGOU01 > JADGOU01. The sequence continues at coordinate 1,070 of JADGOU010000131.1, forward strand.
GGCGACCATGGCGGATGGCATCGCCATCGGCTGCCCCGGGGACGTCACGTTCGCGCATGTGGCCGCCCTGGTGGATCGGGTGGTCACGGCGACGGACGAGTCGCTGTCCCGGTCCCTGCTGCTCTGCCTGGAACGCGCGAAGCTGGTCGTGGAGCCGGCCGGGGCGGCGGCGGTGGCGGCGCTGCTGGACGATCCCGCGGCCTTTGAGCCACCGGTGGTCGCGGTGCTCACCGGCGGCAACATCGACCCGGTGCTGTTGCTCCGCGTCATCCGGCACGGGCTGATCAGCGCCGGCCGCTACCTCTCGCTGCGGCTGCGCATCCCCGACCGACCGGGGGAGCTGGCGAAGCTGCTCGGCGTACTCGCCGGCTCCGGCGTCAACGTCGAGGACATTGAGCACCAGCGCACCGAGCGGACCCTGCACCTCGACGAGGTGGAGGTCGCGTTGCAGCTGGAGACCCGCGGACCGAAGCATCGGGCCGAGGTCGAGGAGATCTTGCACGCCGCCGGCTACCGCCTTGACCCTGAGATCTAGCCTCGCCGCCGAAGTCGGCTAGAGGTTGCCCCGCCGGGCCTGCTCGCGCTCGATCGCCTCGAACAGCGCCTTGAAGTTGCCCTTGCCGAAGCCCAGGGACCCATGCCGCTCGATCAGTTCGAAGAACACCGTCGGCCGATCCTGCACCGGCTTGGTGAAGATCTGCAGCAAGTAGCCCTCCTCGTCCCGGTCGGCGAGGATCCGCAGCTCCCGCAGCGTGTCCAGCGGCACCCGGGTGTCCCCGACCCACTCGCCCAGGGTGTCGTAGTAACTGTCCGGGCTGGCCAGGAATTCCATTCCCGCAGCGGTCATGCCGCGGACGGCGCCGACGATGTCGTTCGTCGCCAACGCCACGTGCTGCACACCCGGGCCGCCGTAGAACTCCAGGTACTCGTCGATCTGCGAGCGGCGCCTGCCGACCGCCGGCTCGTTCAGCGGGAACTTGACCTTGCGCGACCCGTCGGCTACCACCTTGGACATCAACGCCGAGTAGTCGGTGGCGATGTCGTTGCCGACGAATTCCTTCATGTTGGTGAAGCCCATAACCGCGTTGTAGAAGCGCACCCAGTCGTCCATCTTGCCGAGCTCGACGTTGCCGACCACGTGGTCGATCGCCTGGAACCAGCGTCGCTTCGGAGTGTCCGGCGGCGCCACCAGCGGCTCCCGGGCGACGTAGCCGGGCAGGTAGGTGCCCGAGTACGCCGACCGCTCGACCAGTGTGTGCCGGGTCTCGCCGTACGTCGCGATCGCCGCCAGCACCACCTTGCCGGTGTCGTCCTCGTACACCGTTGGCTCGGCCAGGCCGCGGGCGCCGCGGGCAACCGCCACCTCGTAGGCCCGAGCCGCGTCCGGCACCCGCAGCGCGATGTCGGTGACCCCGTCGCCGTGCCGGGCGACGTGCTCGCCCAGGGCCGAACCGGCGCGGACCGGCGCGGTAAGTACGAAGCGGGCCGCGCCGGACTCCAGCACGTACGACGCCGCCTCCCGGTGGCCGGTCTCCGGCCCGGCGTAGTAGGTCAGCCGCATGCCAAAGACGCTGGCGTAGAAGTGCGCCGCCTGCCGGGCGTTGCCAACCGCGAACACCACCGCGTCGACCGCCTCGACCGGGAAGGACTCGACCGGGAGGGAGTCGACAGAGAAGGACTCGACCGGGAAGGAGTCGACAATCGTCGAGGGCGCAGGTAGGACGCTGCTGTCCATCGCGACCTCCATCCGGGCCGCGAGTCCTTGCCGGCGCCGGTCAGCTGCCGTAGGGGACCGCGTTGATGATCTCGACAGTCATGGGCTTGCCGTTGGGTAGCTCGTAGGTGACCTGCTCGCCCATCCGGTGGCCGTTGAGCGCCCGGCCGAGGGGAGACTGTGCCGAGTAGACGGCGATGGCGCTGTGTGCGACCTCCTCGCGGGAGCCAAGCAAGAACTCCTCGGTGGCACCGTCTTCGAACCGGACGGTGACCACCATTCCTGGCTCGGCCACGCCATCAGCCGGGGGCGCCTCACCCACCCTGGCCTCCCGCAACAGCTGGGAGAGCTGGCGGATGCGGGCCTCGAGCTTGCCCTGCTCCTCCTTGGCCGCGTGGTAGCCCCCGTTCTCGCGCAGGTCACCTTCTTCCCGCGCGGTCTCGATCTTGCGGACCACCTCGGCGCGGGCCTCACCGGTCAGCCGCTCGAGCTCTGCCTGGAGCCGGTCGTGCGCTTCCTGGGTCAGCCACGTGGTCGGGGCATCCGCAGTCGAGGTTCCGGCGGCCTGGTTCGTGCTAGTCACGTGGTGCTCCTCGGAGACGGGTGAGGTCGATGGGTAGCGAGTTGCTCGCGCCGCGAACCTCGACGCTAACACCGCCGCGGGGCACGTCAGTGGCGATGATCTACGCACCCGCCGGTTCCATCGGTCATCGCGAGGTGATCCGGCAGCCGTTCACCTCCCCGGTGTTGGCCAACGCCGTCGTGGCCAGCACATAGCGCACGATCGTGCTGCGGTGCCCATCGGCGCGACGCGGGACGTCGACCAGCGCGAAGCCCACCTCGTCGCCGCGGAAGCCGCGCGACCGGACAGCGCACACCGCGTCGGCGCCGGGCGCCTTGACCACCTCGAACTCGATCTGAACAGCCGTCGGCGACTGAATCACGAATCCGCGCTCGATCACGTGCACCCCGGTGGCCGAGCGCAGGTAGACCACGATCACGGCGGTGAGCAGGGCGACGGCGAACACGGCCAGCCCGGCGTAGCTGCGCCACCGGTGCCGATCAGGGCGTGCGCTGCCCGCTGACCGTCGGCGGCCGGTGCTCCACTGGGTGCCACCGGGTCCGCGCCGGCCGTAACGGTCGGCCGGGCGCGGGGGTGGGTCAGCGTGGTCCGGGACGCTGCCGGAGGTCATCAGGCGGGTTCCTCTCTAGGTCAGGGACAATCGTCTCGCGGCAGCCCGCCGCTTGCGACGAGGAGACCACGTGACCGACCCGCCGGCCGAGCGGCTGCGCCTCATGGCCGTGCACGCGCACCCCGACGACGAGTCGAGCAAGGGCGCCGCGACTATGGCGCGCTACGTGGCGGCCGGCGTCGACGTCGTGGTGGTGACCTGCACCGGGGGCGAGCGGGGTTCCATCCTCAACCCCGCGATGGAGCGGCCCGAGGTGCTCGCCAACCTGGCCGAGATCCGCCGGGAGGAGATGGACAAGGCCCGGCGCATCCTCGGCGTACGGCAGGACTGGCTGGGTTTCGTCGACTCGGGCCTGCCCGAAGGCGACCCGCTCCCGCCGCTGCCCGAGGGGTGCTTCGCGCTGCAGCCGTTGGAGGTGGCGACCCGGCCGCTGGTCGGGTGGGTGCGCAAGGAGCGTCCCCACGTCATGATCACCTACGACGAGAACGGCGGCTACCCGCACCCGGACCACATCATGTGCCACCGGGTCTCGGTCGAGGCGTTCGAGTCCGCCGGTGACCCAGAGCGCTACGCCGGTACCGGGCAACCGTGGCAGCCACTCAAGCTCTACAACCAACAGAGCCATCACAAAGAGCGGTACCAGGCGCTGCACGCGGCCATGACCGCGGCCGGGTTGGAATCGCCATACGGCGAGCGGTTGGCGAAGTGGGTCGACCGGCCCGAGGACGCCCACCGGGTGACGACCCGGGTGCCGTGCGCGGACTACTTTCCGGTGCGTGACCAGGCCCTGTTGGCGCACGCCACCCAGGTCGACCCGAACAGCTTCTGGTTCGGCTGCCCGCTGCACGTGCAGCGGGCAGCCTGGCCGACGGAGGACTTCCAGCTCGCCCGGTCGTTGGTGGATACGACCGTGCCGGAGGACGACCTGTTCGCCGGCATCCGGCTCGGCACGCCCGGGGATGCCTGCCTCTTCGAAGGGACGTCGATATGACCGAAACCACAGTCATCCTGGCCATCGGCCCGGCAGCCGCCGAGGGGATCGGGCTGCTGATCGTCGTCGTCCTCGGGATCGCCACCTGGCTGCTGCTGCGGTCGATGAACAGCCAGCTCAGGAAGGTGCCTAAGAGCTTCGATCCGCCGGCGAACACAACCGGACAAGCGAAGCGCGACGACTCGCCCCACTGACGCCGCGCAGACTGGTCGACGGCGGGCGGAGTTTGCCGACCGCCCAGGGCGGGCTCAGCCGACAGCGAGCGAAACGTCGATGTTGCCTCGAGTCGCGTTGGAGTGCGGACAGCCCTGGTGGGCCGCCTCGGTGAGCCGGCGGGCGGTGTCGGGGTCGACGCCGGGGACGGTTACCCGCATGGGTGACGGCCAGGCCGTAGCCGCCGCCGGAGATGGTGCCCAACGTCACGCCCGCCTCGACCGTCGACGCGCTGGTGTCCAGCTTGGCGCGGCGACCGACGACGCCCAGCGCGCTCTGGAAGCAGGCCGCGTAGCCGGCCGCGGACAGTGGCGTGCCGCTCTACGCCGAGGAGGATGGCGACCCGAGCGCGCCGCTGCATGGGGGTGTTCGTGCCCGGGTTCACCGCCGCCTGGGCGAGTTCGACCTGCAGCGCGCGGCGGTGTGGGGCCGGGCCGCGCCCGGCTGGCTTGTGGGACCAGCGCGGGCACGGCCGCTCCGGCTGGGGCGATCCTCGGTACGCCACTATCGAGCAGATCGGCCGCGACCTCGGTTGCGTACCTGGGTCGCGGTCTTCCCGACAACTGCAGATGATCACTGGGTTCGGACGGCACGGCTGCGGGGCGTGGTCATCGCCGCCATCGCGCTCGTCGTGGTGCGGGCCAGCCGGGACGTTTCCGACCGCTGATGGGCCAAGCCGGAGCGGCTAGCCTCAGCACCTGGGCCGCCGCCGAGGGGGCGGTCGCCGCCAGCCCGGGGAGGTCAGTATCACTGTCGGGGAAGTGGGCGAGTTCGGCCTGATCGCGCGGATCACCGCCCGGCTCGGCTCCGCCCGGCTCGGCTCCGCGCCGGCGACTCTGGTCGGGCCGGGTGACGACGCCGCGGTGCTGGCGGCGCCGGACGGCCGGGTGGTAGCCACCACCGACCTGCTGGTGGAGGGCCGCCACTTCCGCTGCGAGTGGTCTTCGGCGTACGACGTGGGACGCAAGGCCGCGGCGCAGAACCTCGCCGACGTGGCGGCCATGGGGGCGGCTCCGACCGGGCTGCTGGTCGGCCTGGCGTGCCCCGCCGACCTGCCGCTGGACTGGGCGGACGGGCTGGCCGACGGGCTGCGCGACGAGTGTGCGGTCGCTGGCTGCGCCGTGGTGGGGGGCGACGTCGTGGGTTCCGCCCTCCTCACCGTGGCCGTGAGCGCGCTGGGGGACCTGCAAGGCCGCGCGCCCGTCCTCCGGTCAGGGGCGCAGGTGGGCGATGTCGTCTGCGTCGTCGGCGCGCTCGGAGGTGCGGCGGCCGGCCTGGCCGTGCTGCAAGCCGGCGCCGAGCCGGGCCGCGTCGATCCCACCAAGGCCGTCGATCCCACCAAGGCCGTCGATCCCACCAAGGCCGTCGATCCCACCAAGGCCGTCGATCCCACCAAGGCCGTCGATCCCACCAAGGCCGCCGCCCGCCACCCGGGCGCGGTGGCCGCGCACCAGCGGCCGTGCCCGCCGTACGCCGCCGGGGTGCTCGCCGCGGTGGTCGGGGCGACCGCGATGGTGGACGTCTCCGACGGCCTGCTGGCCGACCTCGGGCACGTGGCCGTGGCCTCGGGGGTGGCGATCGCGCTGGACCCGGTCGCCGTGCCGCGGCATGTCGAGGTGGCGGCCGTGGCAGTCGAGCTGGGACTGCGGGTCGACGACCTGGTGCTCACCGGCGGTGAAGACCACGCGCTGGCGCTGACAGCACCTCCGGCCGTCGCGGCCACTCTGCTGGGCGCGCTGGCCGGATGGCCGGAGCCGGTGCCCAGTGCCGTGGTGGGCCGGGTCGATGCTGGCGCTGGGGTCCGGCTGACCGATGGGGCGCCCACGGCGGGACGCGGCGGTTACGACCACTTCGCGTCGTCGGGAGGATCATGACGATCGACCTCGTCCAAGCGCCGGCCCGGGTGCTGACCGTGGCCGGGTCCGACTCCGGCGGCGGGGCGGGTATTCAGGCCGACTTGAAGACCATGCTCGCTCTCGGCGTACACGGCATGTCGGTGATCACCGCGGTCACTGCCCAGAACTCCGTCGGCGTGCAGGGCTACTGGGAGCTGCCCCCGGAGGCGATCGCGGCCCAGTTGGCCAGCGTGCTCGACGACATCGGCGTGGACGCGGTCAAGACCGGGATGCTGGCGTCGGCGGGTCTGGTCGAACTGGTGGCCGCGTCGTTGACCCCGGTCGAGGCACCGATCGTGGTCGACCCGGTCGGAGTGTCCAAGCACGGTGACTCCCTGCTGGCCGCGGACGCGATGGCGGTACTGCGGGACCGGCTGCTGCCGCTGGCGACAGTCGTCACGCCGAACCTGCACGAAGTCCGCCAGCTCACTGGCGTGACCGTCACCGGGGAAGGCGACCTGCCGCGGGCAGCGGAGGCGGTGCTCGCGCTGGGGCCGAGCTGGGCGCTGATCAAGGGCGGTCACCTCCCCGGGGAGGCGGTCGACCTGCTCTCCGACGGCAGTACCCTCCTGGAGCTGCGCGCCGCCCGCCACGACAACCGGCACACCCACGGGACCGGTTGCACGCTCGCCTCCGCGATCGCGGCCGGGCTGGCCACCGGGCTCGACGTGCCGAGCGCGGTCCGGGCGGCCAAGGACTACGTCACCGGGGCGATTGCT